>DAOWDR010000697.1 GCA_030638935.1 Desulfobacteraceae bacterium
AAAGATTATTTCATGGGCGCAGGCAACAGACGAATCCGGTTTACAGGTCATGGTATAGGCCTTGAACTGGATGAATTTCCTTTTATTGCCAAAGGCCAGAAACTTTCCCTTGAAAAAGGCATGATGATTGCCCTTGAACCCAAAGCCGTCTTCCCGGGAATTGGGGTGGTAGGGATAGAAAACTCATTTCTGGTAACTGATAATGGTCTTGAATCCCTGACAACATTCAGTGACAAGATAACAATATTATAAGCAGATCATCCGATCGTTCATCTACCATATTTGTCATCAAAGGAATTCCAGAAGGATCTGTCCCTGTCTCTCCAGCCTTTTCCAAAGGATTTATCAAAGAAGGGTTTCAGAATCGAGAACCAGACACCATAACCCTGTTTGCCTTGTATCCGAGCCTTAATGACATCTGCTACATGGCTGATAAGATTGGCCAGCTCATCTTTGGGAATATAGGAATCCGCACCTTTTTGAATGGATTCCTTTAAATTTTCAGGGGTCAGGGCATGGGCTGTGAGCATGAGTGCAGGAATATCTTTTTTGCGGGCAAGTTCAAGGACATCATATCCGCTGACACCCATGATATCCAGGATCGCCATATCATATGGGTTGTTTTCAAGAAGTTTTTTGGCTTCATCAAAAGTGGCAGCCGTATCAAGAGAACACATATCCAACAGTTCTTCAACGGTTTCCAGAATATCAGGCTCATCATCAACCACCAGGACCCGCCGGTCTTTTAATAAACCTTCGGCCTTAATATTGTTCAAGTCGAATTTTATTGTGGTAACAGGGCAGGGGGCTTTAAGGATAACATATCGTGATGTGGAACCTAAGATAGCTTTCTGAGCCTTGGATTTTTTCTTTAGGCCAAGAAAGATTTGGTCAATTTCATTTTCTTCTGCAAACTTAACCAGATCTTCAGCAGGAGAAAGTCCTCTGACACTTTGCTGGACATCATACTCAATGCCCGAATCTTCCATGAGTTTTCCGGCAAAATCAAGACCTTGTTCTGCCGCTATAATATCTGACTGTTTTTCAGAAGCCCCGCCTTCCATTGAAGTGACAATATAAACAAAAGCATTATGGGTCTTTGCAAAATCCCTTGCAAGGGATAAAGAAAGCCTGCCAACTTCTCCACCATTATATCCAACCAGTATCTTCATAATGAACTCCTAAAATTGCAGTCTACATCCAGCGTTTACGTCTTTTATAAGATTTTACGTCTTTAAATGATTTTCTTCCGCCGCCCTTGGTAATCCCCATATAAAATTCTTTTACATCCGGGTTGTCCTGAAGTTCGTCAGACGGGCCTTCCAGAACAATTTTCCCCGATTCCATGATATAGGCATAATCAGACACGGCTAGCGCCACCTTGGCATTCTGTTCAACAACCAGGATGGTGGTATCAAGTTCTTTGTTAATTTTTTTAATATTGTCAAATATTTCTTTGACAAGAATGGGTGCAAGCCCAAGAGACGGTTCATCCAGCATCAGCATTTCAGGAGCAGCCATCAATGCCCTTGCAATGGCAATCATCTGCTGCTCACCACCGGAACTGTATCCAGCCATTCTGTTTGTGACATTTGAAAGCCTTGGAAAATGTTTGTACATCAGTTCGTTGTCTTCACGGATTTTTTTTGATCCGTCTTTACGGGTAATGGAACCCACAAGGATATTTTCGTTAACCGTCAGGTGTTTAAATACACGCCTGCCTTCAGGCACCATGACAGCACCCAGTTTTACAACGTCTGTACCTAAAAGCTGGGTCGTGTCTGTGCCGTTAAATTTTATAAACCCTTCCTTGATAGCACCATTCTCCGGTTTTAAAAGGCCGCTGATGGCTCTTAAAGTAGTGGTTTTACCGGCACCGTTTGTTCCAAGCAATGCGACAATACTTCCCTTTGGCACATTAAGACTGACACCACGCAGTACTTGAACAATGTCGTTATAGACCACTTCAATATTATTGACTTCAAGCAGATTGTTTTCCATATGCACTTTCTTTATGTTTTTGAGTTAAACTTACCGGAAAGCAAGAATTTTTGTGAATTCAGGTTTCCGGTAAGTTAAGGTTGCGCTTAAGTCCTGGATCAAATTTATTGGACTTATTTCAATTGATTCTTAGCTCAATTCAAACTATTTATTTGATTTTTTTCATGTATTCAGACTCCACCGGTTCTCCGACGGCTCTAAATACACCATTTTGTACACTGTAAATCTGGAGCATATCAACACCCATGCGGTCTGTTTTAGAATAGGTTACCGGACCGGTTGTTGTATAGGGACTGTATGCATTGGCACCATTCATTCCATTGAGCATTTTGTAAAGGTTTGCTTTGTTGACTTCAAGTCCGGCAGCTTTAGCTCTTCTTATGGCTTCTGTTGCCACCTGGGCAACCATGATGCCGGCTGCATAATTATGGGAATCAGCAGCTTTTTGATCCCGGCCGAATAATTTTGCCAGGGCCAATTGTTTTGTAGTTCCTTCGCCTGGAACTGAAGTAATATTGAAAGCAGTTATCCAGAAATAATTCTCAGTTGCATTCCCTGCCAGGGCAATAAGATCATTACCCCCAGTGTAATGAGCACCCATGAAAGTCAGTTTGCCTGCTTCCCCAAAAGAAGATGCAGTAAGCCCAAGACGCTGTGAATCCTTAATCATGGTTGCAACGGGTGATTGAATAGTTTGGCTGATCACATACTGAACATTTTTGCTCATGAGACGTTTTAACATGGCTGTATTATCAAGATCTTTACCATGTTCAACAACTTCAACAAGCTCTATATTCAGGCCTGCTGCAACGGCTTTTTCTACGTCAGAAACAGGACCACGGCCAAAGGCAGAAGGATGGACAAAAAGAGCCACTTTTGCTTTTCCGCCTTTATGATTCTTTGCAACATATTCAGCAAGATTTACAAGCTGGTCTGAATAGGATGCAATGGGAAGAAAAATATAGTTTGAATCATCCAGGTTGCCTGCATGATAGGAGGCAGGAAGAACAGCAATCTCTTCTTCTTCAAAATCTCTTTTCAAGCCCAGGGTTGATCCGGTTGAATAGTTGAGATACATGACAATGCCATCGTCAAGATACTCTTCAAAATTTCTTTTAGTGACATCAGTTTTGTACTGATCATCCCTGATGGTGCAGTCAATCGTGTCATCACCCAGAATTTTGGTCTCATTAACAAATTTAAAATAATCTTCCGTACCTTTTGCATAAGGATTGCCTGCATCAGATGTCGGCCCTGTGATTGCCAGGGACATACCCAGTTTGTAGACCTTTCCTCCTGCATTTACAGATGCTGTAAATGCAAACATAACGACAAGAATCAGTAACGCGGTTAAAAAACTTTTACTCTTCATGTTTCTTCTCCTCCTGTTGGGTTTATTACTAAAAAAAATATATTAAAGGTGTAAAGTAACCTTAATACCTAAATGGCCATAATTTGGTGTATGATTTTGTGATCCTCCACCAGTTTGCAATCCCCCGGGGTTCAAATATTAAAAACAGGACAATGATCAGGCCAAATGTAAAGGGTTTTAATGCCGTTGCCAGATTCATACCTGACGGCATGTATTGACCAACGGTTTCAGCCAGGGTTTCCACCTGTAGATCAAGAAATTTTAAGGCTACCGGCCCCCAGAAAGACCCATTCAAAGTTCCCAATCCTCCGACAATGGCCATGGCAAGATAACCGATGGATTCATGAAGGGTAAAGGATTCAAATCCGACACCCCGATAAACATAGGCATGCAACGCACCGGCTACTCCTGCAAAAAAACCGGCCAGGGCAAAAGCATAGACCTTTGTAAGTCCGGGATTCATTCCCATGGCATCTGCCGCCCTGTCATTGTCCCTGACAGCTACAAGGCTTCTACCATATCGGGTTTTTAAAAGATTTCTGATCCCGAATCCTAAAAGAATTACAATGGTCAGTATAACGAAATACCAGAAAAGGTAATGATCCTTTCTTCCGACCTTACCGGTAAACCAGAAAACTCTGCCAACATAAATGGTCTGTCCCTGGTTAAAAAAGGTCATGAATTGAATCGTCCATTCAAAAATCATCTGAAAGGAAAGTGTGGCAATGGCAAGATACAAATGCTTAAGCCTCAATGCCGGCAGGCCGACAATTGCGCCAAATACAGCTCCCACAAGGCCGCTTACAACGATCAATACCGGCCAGAAATGGGTAATAATAATATGGGAATCTCCCATTGTCCGACAAAAAGATGCTATGGTATACGCACCAATCCCCACAAAGGCGGCATGACCTATTGATATCAGGCCGGCAAACCCTGTCACAAGGTTCAAACCCATGACTGCAACAATGGCAATGAGAATATTGTCAACCACCAGCATGTATTTATTGCTCAACTCAAACAGCAGGGGCCATCCAAACAGGAGGACCAGAAAAAAGGTGAAAAACGATCTGTCCAGGCTTGTGAGAAATGTCCGTTGTTCCTGTTTATACTTCGTAAAAAAATTTCCTGTTGCTAACCATGAATTTGCTGACATAGATTACACTCGCTCAATTTCATGGATTCCAAATAATCCATGTGGTTTAAAAAAAAGTACAACTACCAGGATGATATAGGGCATGACTTCACCCGTACCGCTCAAGCCCCAATTGCCGTCCAGGTATCCGCTGGAAAATTGCTGGATCAATCCAATGATTATGCCTGCCACAACAGCACCAAGGATGGAATCAAGCCCCCCCAGAATGATGACAGGGAATACGATAATTCCAAAGGCATGGAGGGTATCAAAATTCAACCCTGTAATATTACCAATAATACACCCTGCTGCCGCCGCAGATAAACCAGCCAGAGCCCAGGCAAGACCAAAAACTTTTGGTACTGAGATACCCACTGACATGGAACCGAACTGATCATCGGACACGGCTCTCATTGATATTCCAATGGTTGATTTTTTGAAGAACCAGGAGAGTCCGCCAATCAGGATAAAGGTGATTATAATTCCCATAAGCTGTGTCCAGGAGATGGAAACACCGCCAAGAGACAGGGGTTGCTGGGGAAGAAAATTAGGAAATGAAAAATTTTCACTGCCAAAGGGAGTCAGATATATCAATCCATCAAGAATTGATCCCAATCCGATTGTGACCATAATGACTGATATTATGGGCTCTCCGATCAGACGTCGCAAAAAAATTTTTTCAACACTCATGGCCAGAAAGAAGGTGATGATCATGCTGGCTATAAAAGAAAAGAAAATCGGCACCCCCAGTGAAACAGTAAGATAGTAGGTGATAAACGCACCGGCAGCGATAATCTGTCCATGGGCAAAGTTTGCCACGCGGCTTGATTTATAAACCAGTACCAACCCCAATGCTGCCAGCGCATAAATGGAGCCCACCACAATACCGCTGACTACAATTTGAAAAAAATAACTCATCAGATTTCTTTAGACTCCTTTCACGGTGTAAAAAGCAATGTTTGTTTTGACAATATTCGACTGCCCATCCTGATACTGGAAGGAGGCTTCAACCTCTTTTGTGTTAATTGTTTCATCGTAGAGTGCATCATACAGGTTCTGGTATCTTTCCTGTACAAATTTACGGCGGATTTTACCGGTTTTGGTCAATTCCCCGTCATCCACATCCAATAATTTATAGAGCAGGGCAAACCGTTTGATTTTGAAATGTTCTTTTTCCGCACGGGAGTTCACATCCAGCACCTGTTCCATCATAAGTTTGGCCACTTCCGGCTTGCCGGCAAGATCCATATAGGTTGTAAAGGAAATCCCCTTATCCTCTGCCCATTTGCCTACAACAACGGGGTCGATGTTAATCAGACAGGCCACAAAGTCTTCCTTGTTCCCATAGATCACAGCCTCCTTTATATATGGGCTGAACTTAAGGGCATTTTCCAGAAACATGGGAGAGAACATCTCATCCCTGTTATTGTGCATCACATCGGACAGACGGTCGATAACGATGAGGTGACCGTGTTCGTCTATAAATCCGGCATCTCCGGAATGCAGCCATCCGCCCTCCAGGGCTTCTGCACTTTTTTCAGGCAGATCATAATACCCAGGGGAAACAGAGGCCGATTTTGACAGGATTTCCCCGTCATCGGCTATTTTGCATTCAGTACCGGGCAGGGGTTTACCAACGGTTTCCGGACGGACATCCCCGTCTCTGTGCATGTAAGCTATTCCTGTGATTTCGGTCTGGCCGTAAATCTGTTTTAGATTGACCCCGATGGCCTGGTAAAAGGTAAAGAGTTCAGGCCCTAAAGCGGCCCCTCCTGTATAGGCCCGCCTAAGTCGCATGAGGCCGATCTGGTTGATCAGGGGTCTGATGACCATCTGGGTTCCAAGCCAGGATTTAATTTTCAATCCCACCGGCATGGGTTTTCCTGTCATCTTGTAACTGGCAGCTTTCAGGCCCACCTGGATAAAATAATTATATAGAAGTTTGTTCAACCAATAGGACTGGTCAATTTTCAGCCAGATTTCGCTTCGAATGGTTTCGTAAATCCTTGGAGCGCCAAACATGAAATGGGGGCCGATTTCTTTCAGATCAGACATGGCTGTTTCAACGGACTCAGGAAAGTTGATGGTAATTCCCGTGGCCATGGCAACACCAAATGAGTTCATCTGTTCCCCAATCCAGGCAAAGGGCAGAAATGAGACATATTCATCCGTGGGTTCCAGGGGGTCCACTTCCGTGATCTTAACACCCATGTTGATATAATTTTTATGGGTCATGATGGTACCCTTGGGAAGTCCAGTGGTGCCCGAGGTCAGGCACAAATGGCAGGGGTCATCGGGTTTTCCTTGATCCACAAGGGTTTCAAAAAGATCTGGAGACTCGGCATGTTCTTTCTCTCCGAGTTTGTAAATATCCTGGATATCAATGAACCAGTCATCGGACAGATATTCTCTCATACCCCTTGGATCTTCAAAAATAACTTTTTTAACATTGGGGATTTGATCTCTGACTTCAAGAACCTTGTCCACCTGTTCCTGGTTATCACAAAAGACGGCAGAGACTTTCAGGTATTGAAGGATCTGGGCAATTTCAGCGGGCATGCTGGTCTGGTAGATCCCGGCTGAAATGGCACCAATTGCGTGGGCACCAATGGCTGTAAACAACAGTTCCGGAATATTATCAGAGATGATTGCAATGGTATCCCCGCGGTTCAGACCTATGTGCTGCAGGCCCAGGGCTGTTTTTCTTACATGATCATAGTAGTCTTCCCAGGTATAGGTATTCCAAATTCCAAAATCTTTTTCTCGTAAAGCCGGGCGTTTGGGAGAGCTTCCAACCCGCCAGCGCAGCAATTGGGGTATGGAGTATTCAAGTAAGTGATCATTATTGCTCATAGATTTAGTCCTCTCCAATATAGGCTTCAATAACTTTAGGGTTTTGGGAAACCTCTTCCGGGGTTCCCGAACCTATCACCTCACCGAAATCAAGAACATATATTCTGTCTGAAATGTCCATGACAACCCCGAGATCATGCTCAACCAGGACCACGGTAATCCCCTTCTCTTTTTGGATATCCATGACAAACCGGACAATGTCCTCTTTTTCTTCCTGGTTCATTCCTGCCATGGGTTCATCCAGAAGCAATATATCCGGTGCAAGGGTTAAGGCACGGGCCACTTCTACTTTTTTCTGGACCCCGTAACTTAAGTTGCCCACAAGACTTTTCCGATAGGGTTCCAATTCCATAAAATCAATTATGCCTTCCACAAAGGCCCTGTTTTCAGCTTCCACCCTGGAGGCCTTTCCATGAAACCAGACAGCCTGGAGAAAAGAGTATTTCAAATTCTGGTGCCTGGCCAAAAGCAGGTTGTCCAGAACCGAAAGGCCGGAAAAAAGTTCGAGATTTTGAAATGCCCTTGAAATCCCCATGTTGGATACCTGGTGGGGAGATGCATGGGTCAGTTCTTTATCTTTGTAGAAGATCTCCCCCTTTGTGGGGTGATAAAAACCGGAGATACAATTGAGCATGCTTGTTTTACCGGCTCCATTGGGGCCGATGATGGAGGTGATAAGACCCGGCTCAATCTTCATGTCCACATTGGCCAAGGCCTTGAGTCCGCCAAAAGAGAGGGTTACATCTGAAATATTTAAATGTGCCATATAAAATCCAAATTCTTTATGTCAGATTAACGAAAACGTTTCTGCCTAATAAATATACAAAAAGCTATAAAAATGGTTGAATCAGATGCCACCTCCTATCATCAATGATTTAAATCTTGCTGAATATCATTGGCCGATAAAGGCCCGGGGACATTGCAGATATTCCCTATGGATAAGCCATAGTAAATCAATTTTCAGGTGTCAAGCCAAAAAACTTAGGTCTAATAAAGAAGAGATGTTTTAAGAAAAATCTTTCTTTATCTTCACCCGGTCGATTGAGCCGTCTTCCGTCCTGGGCAATTTGTCAATGAATTCAACGTATCTTGGTTTTTTGTAACCGGCAATCAGGGACCCGGTAAATGCTATCAGATCCTCTTTTGTCAGTTTGTTTCCGGGGTGAAGGGTGCATACAGCTTTGATACCTTCTCCAAACTTTGGATCAGGCACCCCAAAGACTATAACGTTCTTAACTGCTCCATGTTGGAGAATGGCTTTTTCCACTTCTGCTGGAAAAACATTTTCCCCCCCTGGTTTGATGAGCTCTTTTTCCGCTTTTCTACCCTTGAAGAATAGAAAACCGTCGGAATCAATCATTCCGAGATCTCCGGTATGGTGCCACCCTTCCCTGAACGTTATTTTGTTCAATTCAGGTGCATTCCAATACCCTTGAAAAACCAGCGGGCCTTTGACAAGGATTTCACCCGTGGTATCAAGGGGTAAACGATTGTCATGGTCATCGGCAATTTGAACGTGGGCAAGCAAAGAAATTTCACCTGCCGACCCCGGTCGTCTAAAGTATTCAGAAAAGGAAATAAGGCCTGATGTTTCGGTCTGACCATACATGGTCCAGAATGTGGAGCCTGTTTTGGCCTCCCATTTTTTTACCGTATCAGGCATTTCAAGTCCTGCCGCAATCTCAAGGCTGGACAGGTCAAAATCTCCTTTTTCAATGACGTCTAAAAGGTGTGATAATATTGGTGGGAAGGAACCTAAAATTGTTACTTTTTGTTCCTGGATAAGATCAATGGTGTGCTGGGGATTAAATTTTTCAAGTATAACATTTTTACCGCCGGCCATAAGGGTTCCTAAACCTAAATTAACCCCCATTATATGGAACAATGGAAGGATGTTTAAATAGGTTTTGGTCTTATTAAGGCCAAAGGCATGGATAAGTTGCAGGTTGGACAAGATTATATTTTCCTGGCTCAGTACGGCTCCCCTTGGTTTGCCCTGGACTGCTGCCGTGTGGATGATCACAAAGGGATCATCTGGTCTGGTTTCAACAGCTTTGGTAAGGGGGGGGGACTGGTACAGGGTAGAAACATTCCCGTCAATGGTGAAACAATGATCCAGGGAATGTGTTGATGCCAGAGTTTGGGCCTGGTCGGCCATGTCCATGTCACTAATAATCACCGAAGGGGTTGTGTCTTCAATGATATGGGACACTTCATCCGGGCTTAACCGCCTGTTGATCAGAACCAGACAGAGGTTCAGGGCGGATGCCGCTCCAAAAAGATGGAAAAAAAACGGATGGTTGTAGCTTAAGATGGCGATCCTTGAGCCGGGTTCAAGATTGAGACCTGATATGCCTTTTGCAAGGCGACATGTTTGTTCAAAGAGGTCTGAATAGGATATGTCTTCTTTGTTCCAATGAATGGCACACTGGTCGTGGTTTAACAGACCATTTTTTTCATAGATGTCAAAAAAGCTTAAATTATACAGACTGTTCATGAACCATTACTCCCGATAAAAAAATACAGATTAAAAGGTTTATGTATGTCCAGGGCATTATGCTTCCAGGTCAGCAAACAAATCAGAACGAGCGCTCAGTCTCAGCATGTCTTCAGTAATAATTCAATTTGTTCAGGTTTGTCAAAGACTTTTTTTTTATTCCTAATTTATTTCTATTGTTCATTTGGGAAGAACACCGAAAATATGGTGTGGCCTGAATTTAGACAATCTTCCTGACAGGTGCAAAATTGGCATTTAAGGATATCTCCCGGGCAGGTTTCTCCCTTGTTCTCCAAAAGAAAACAACACCGCTTGGATTCAATTTTAATGGTAAATCCCAGGCGGTCTGAAAAAAGTTTCATTCGCAGAAGATCGGCTCCTTTCCCGCCGGCATTGAAATCAAAGGGGGTTTTGGTGGAATAGAGCAGGGTTTCCTGGGTGGAGAAAAATCCTTCAAAAATCCGTTTCTGGTCATCTTTTTCAATGCCCACACCAAAATCATGAACCCTAAAAAGGATTCCCTTATCTTGATTACGGGCGGATATGTCGATGCGGCCCTGGTCCGGTGTGTTTTCAATGGCATTTTTAATCAGTCCCCCCATGACCTTGTTTAACACCTCCGGCGGTATCAGGAGAGGGGGCAGTTCCTCCTGGATGTCAATGTTTATCTGGATTCGCCTGAAATGAAACCCAGGTTCCATCCCATGGTAGAGATCCTGCAACACCTTTGAAAAGTCGATGGTTTTAAGGTGCAAAGATCTGTGGCCAAATTCTTTATCAATGAGTTCCCGGACTGAGTCGCTTAAATTGTGAGGATCGAAATCATCTTCATGCAGGCATTGCTCGATAAGGGTTTCCAGTTTATCCTGGCATGTCTCCAGCATTTTGAGAAGTATCAGTCTGGCGTTATATGTTTTGTTTTCCATTATATCCGCCACCTCATCCTGGATATCCACGATGCGGGCCAGGTTTCTGTCAATCCGGTTTAAGGTGGTATCCATTTTGACATTGGGAAGGTTGGCAAGTTTTTTTCTTAAGATCTGTAAAGAACCTGTGAGGATGGCCACCGGAGTTTTCAGCTCGTGGGACAGATGGTTGATGGCTTTGCCCTTTGCCCGGTTCAGGGATGCCACATCCCGGTAAGCATCTTTCAGTGCATCGGAAAACCGGGCATTTTCAATTGAGATGGCAGCGGTTCCGCCAATCATGGTCATCAGCTCCATATCATTGTCATCAAAGAGGTTCTGTTTTTTATTAATGGCACAGAGAACGCCGATGATACGGCCATCGCTTCTAATGGGAACCCCCATGATACTCCGGGTTTGATACCCAAGTTTCTTGTCCCGTTCCATATAGGATTTCAATGAGGCCTCGGCATTGTTCATCAGAACTGCCTGGCCTGTTTTTATGACCTTCCCGGCAAAGACCTCGTCCAGGGTGAATCTTATTTCCTTGGCCCTCTCTTCCGTGTCTGAATCATCATAGGATGCCCCCAGAAAAAAAAGATCTTCTTTTATCTCATCATAGAGCAGCACAACAGCACCTTCGGTGTTTAAAAGATTCTTGACCTCTTTTGTAAGATAGTTCATCAACTCTTCTAAGTCTGTATATTCCGGCAGGGCCGCAGAAATTCTCATGATGGTCTTGTTGTTGGCGGCCAGTCTTTTTTCTTCCGTGATATTTCTTAAAATGACAAAGTTCTCTATTTTGTTTTCCTTGAACCGGGTATGGGAAGCAGCCCAGATCACCACATCCAGGATTCTGCCCTCCTTGGTCATCCTCTGGGTTTCATACCGGCCAAGCTGCTTGTCTTCTTTGAGCTGGGTCAGGATATCATGGGTTTCTGCCCTAAGGGATTTGGGAACAAAGGGGAGTAGCTTGCCAAAAAGTTCCTCCAGGGTCCAGCCGAAGGTTGTCGTAAATGCTGGGTTTACATAGGAGACCAGCCCATTATCGTCATAAACGATAATAGGGTAGGGGATAAATTCCAGGATTTCCCTGTAGATCCTATAGAGTTCATTAATTTTTCGTTCCTGGATTTTTTCTTCGGTCACATCCTGGAGGGTCTCAACGGCGCCTGCAATTTTTCCCTCACTGTCTGTAAAGGGTGCAGCAGTGAAAAACAGCCATTTGCCTTCCGGTGGAAGATCAGGAAAAAAATCAGTGGCGGCAAACAGTTCATTACTGGAAATGGCAAGGTCATATCTGAATTGGTAATGTTCTAAAATATCCCAATCGGAAGATTTGTCAATCATCAGGTCGGCCATGACCGGCCTCTTGTTTGAGTAAAAGGCCTTCCATTGGAAATCGGTCCCCACCATTTTTTTGGACTTAAGTCCTGTCAGCTTTTCAAGGGCTTCGTTAAAATGGGAGATTTTATGGTCCTTGTCCAGGACAAAAATGGGAATCGGAGCCTTGAATATAATCTTGTTCAGTGTCTGGTTCTCTTCTTCCAGCACTTTGATTCTTTTTTTCAGTGCATGGGTTTCATTAGTATCATAACTCATAAAAACTCCAAAAGACTTTACAAGATTAAAGTATCCCCGTATAACAATTGAGGATTTGAGCGTTCTTAAATGGGGGCCAATGCCAGCATGAAGCCGTTTGCAACAATTGTCATCATATAAAATCATTGATCTAAATTGCAAGGATTTTAAGAAGTGGAGAAAAATATGCCTAACACCACGATTAAGACTGAAATTCTGATTCACGATCTTAAGGTGCCTATTTCCGTTATTGATGCCGGAGCAAAATCCCTTTTGAACCGTCAGGATTCCTATGGTCCGCTAACGGAAAAGCAGATCAAGGTGTTAAAGCGGATTATCCGGAATACCCTGACCACCCAGCGGCTTGTTAATGATGTTCTGGAACTAGGCAGGTCCAGGGAAGGGGTGATGATAACCTCTGATTTTAGTGTTTCTTCCCTTGTGATTGCGGTGCTGGTGGAAATTTTTGACCTGTCAGATCCCGGGATTGCCGATTTAATCCGGAAGGTGGAATCCTATGCTGAGCTTGAACAGGTGCTGGACCCCGCAGGCGTCAGGCTCAGATTGGACAAAAAGATGTGGAAAACCGTTGTCCATCTGGATGCTGCCAAGGTGAAGCAGATATTAAGAAATCTTGTGACCAATGCTTTTAAGCACCGTGCTTGTCTGGTGGAAATTTTTGGTAGCATTGAAGAAAAGCAGATGATCTTAAAGGTAGGGGATGATGGCCGGGGTATACCCACGGCAAATCACCAACGGATTTTTGAAACCTATTTTACCACCGGTGGATCCATTGAAACTGCCATTGAAAGTCATGGGTTAGGCCTTGCCGGTGTCATGGTGCTGCTTAAGGATATGGGTGGGGGACTCATCCTTGAGTCCGACGACGGAAAAGGGGCTGAGTTTATCGTGACCATCCCATTGTAAAAATATAAAGTTATAATCAATAAAATTAAAATTTTTGAATATCATTCCGGGACGCCATCTGCTTATCGTCAAATTCATCCCAAAATGCCTGGTCACTTTTTCGCCATCCTTCTCCAAACAGCTTGTCAAATATGGGTTTTAGCAATGAAAACCAGGTGACATGGGCTTTTTTCCCCTGTTGTCTTGCTGCGAGCACATCTGCCACAAACAGAGAAATATCCACCAGTTTGTCCTTGGGCACATAGGCATCTGCCCCCTGTTCAATGGATAATTTGAGGTTGTCCGGGGTCAGTGCATGGGCAGTGAGCATGATTGAGGGGATACCCAGTTTGTGGGTGATTTTCAGGAGTGAATGGCCCCGCACACCCATGATGTCCAGAATGGCTGCATCATAGGTGTTGTTTTTAAGGCAGGTAACCGCAGCTTCAAAGGAGGATGCGGAATCTGTTTTGCAGTAATAAAGCAGCTCTTCAAGGGTCTCAAGGATGTCTGGTTCATCGTCCACCAAAAGTATCCTTTTGTCTTTAAGAATGTGCTGATGGTCCATTCTTTCCCCCTTGTTAAGATATGGCATGCCTGGTTAGGTTTAGCCCTGGTGTATTTTAAAATTTTTCCAATAATTTAATAACAGAATCAATATCTGCCCTTGTATGGGCGGCATTGATCTGGAACCGTATGGTTTCATCCCCCCTGGGCACAACGGGAAAGGTCAGGCCCACCACCAGGACCCCATTGTCATATAAGTATTTTACAAGGGCATGGGTTTTAGCGGTATCCCGGACCATGAGGGGGACCACGGGATGGGGGCCGGGAATAGATTCCAGGCCTAAGCTGTCAAGCCCCTGCCTGAACTGGGCAGTTCTTTCTTTTAAGTGCTTCAACAATACCAGCCCTTCCTGGGAATCGCAGATGTCCAGGGCTTTTACAGCTGCAGCACAGTCGGCCACACTCAGGGGGTTGGTGTAAATGTAGGTGTCTGCCTTTTGTCGTATTGATTCAACCAGTATCTGGCTTCCGGCAATAAAGCCGCCATTGACCCCAAACGCCTTACCAAAGGTTCCCACGATAATATCAGGAACAGCACCACAATAATCCTGGGTCCCCCTTCCTTTCTCCCCATAGGCACCCATGCCGTGGGAATCATCCACCACCGTGATCACCCCGTCCGTGAATTTGTCATCATAGGAGGTGCAGATCTCCACAATTTTATCAATGGGCGCATGGTCCCCCCGCATGCTGAAAATACCGTCAA
>DAOWDR010000182.1 GCA_030638935.1 Desulfobacteraceae bacterium
CCGGTTTTCCCTGCCAGGTGGAATAATTGAAAAAATAGACGGCAAACCCGATGGGAATGGTCCGGCGTTCAATGATCAGGCCATGGACAAAGGAATCTTTTGCAAAAAGGGTGGTTTCATAGTTTTCAACCGTGGCTGTCACTTCCTGGGGAGCTTTTTCATAGGCTGCCAACTCCTTGACAAAGCTAAGGATGCCGGGGGCATCTTCAATAATGGCGGGCCTGATGGAAAATAATGACACAAAGGTCTCCTTATTGTTTCTTAGCTTAAGGGATCAATTCCTGTTTGAGCATGCAGCAGGCGATTTTATGGCGTGGCCTGCCGTCTTTTTCATAGGCAAGGTTGCCGGGCTGGATCATTTTATTCATGACACAGCCTTCCGGTATATCCAGTTTGAACAGATCCATTTCATTGATTTGGGGCATTGCCACAAGTTTATTGTCCCGGATTTCATGGGAATGCAGGGGGAAGTCTTCGCAGATGGGGCATTGATATACACGGCCATTGGGAAAGACAAAATAATTTTTAGCCACATTTGCCGCACATTGAAATTGGTCATCATTGGATAAAAAAACTTTGGGATAGGTGACAATAATGCCCTGGTCAGCAATCTTTTCTGCTATTTCAGGAATGGTTTTAAGCCAGAGATCCTTTGATACTTGGAGGGCCCTGGATTTTGATGATTCCCCCCTCATGCCAATGACCTGGATGAAAAACCGGTCAATGCCAAGTTTTTTTACCAGGGTGGGCATCTGGTCCAGTTCATGGATATTCTTATCCGACACCGTATAGATCATGGAACAGGAAAAACCTTTTTCCCTTGCTTTTTGTATTCCGGAAAAAACAGCATCATAACTGCCCTTTCCCCGGATTAGATCATTGGTATCCTGGGTGGCACCATCCAGGGAAAAACTTAAAAAATCAAGGTCGTCAGGGATGATTTTTTCTAAAATATCATGGAAGAGAAATCCGTTGGTGTCAATGGTGATGGATTTAAACTTAAGATGCCCGGCCTCTTTGACTGCCAGGTGAAGATCCGGGTGAAGGGTGGGTTCCCCACCCAACAGGACCAGGTTGGTCTGGGCAGCTTTTTGAGAAAACAGACCCAGCCAGTCTCTGATGGTCTCAATGGAAAGGGTCCTGTCCCCGTGCTGCTTTTTATTGATATAGCAATGGGAACAGGACAGATTGCATTTGGTCAGGATGTGGAAAAAAAGATTGGACGAATTCTTTGAAAACGCCACGGTCTGGTTTTGCATATTACCCCATGCATTGTTTGGTAAAGTTTGGATCAAAGGGAACCGGGTAGTCTCCGTCAAAACATGCTTTGCAAAAATTGAGTTCCGGGTTTTCTACGCCGCTGGCTTCCAGCATCCCTTCCACGGACAGATAATGCAATGAGTCCAGCCCCAGATATTTGGTTAGTTCATCCAGGGGCATTTGGGAAGCAATCAGTTCGCCCTTGGAGGAAAAATCAATGCCGTAGTAACAGGGGAATTTATGGGGGGGACAGGAAACCCTCATATGTATTTTTTTAACCCCCAGTTCCCGCAGGGCCTTGACCCTGGTTTTGGCCGTGGTGCCCCGGATAATGGAATCTTCAATAATGATGATTTCCTTACCCTGTATGATCTCCCTTACCGGATTGAGTTTGACCCGGACGGCAAAGTCCCGCATGGACTGGGTGGGCTGGATAAAGCTTCTACCCACATAATGGTTCCTGATCATACCCATCTCAAAGGGGATGCCCGATTCTTTTGCATAGCCGATGGCTGCATAATTGCCCGAGTCTGGAAAGGGCATGACCAGATCGGCATCCACATGGGATTCCTGGGCCAGGCGCTTGCCGTGGGCTTTTCTCATCTGATATACATTCTTGCCGTCAATGGTGGAGTCGGGCCTGGCAAAATAGATATATTCAAAGATGCACAAAGATTTATGGGCTGCAGCCTTGGGGTGTCTGATGCTTTTAATGCCGTCTTCGTTGATGATGACAATCTCGCCTGGATCCAGTTCTCTGATGAATTCCGCCTGGACCAGGTCAAAGGCACAGGTTTCCGAGGCTAGAACATAGTGACCGTTGAGTTTACCCAGAGCCAGGGGTCTGAATCCGTTGGGGTCCTTCATGCCGATGATCTCCCCCTTGCAGGTGAGAAGGATCATGGAATAGGCCCCTTCAATTTTCGCCACGGTATTGAGGATGGCTGTTTCAATATCTCCCTTGATAAGGCTTTTGATGAACAAATGGAGGAAAACCTCCGAATCCATGGTGGTCTGGAATATGGAGCCTCTTTCCTCCAGTTCTTCTTTCAGGGTATGGGCATTGACCAGGTTTCCGTTGTGGGCGACTGCATAGGAGCGATGGCGGTGGTTGGCCACAAAGGGCTGGGCATTGGTGATCACCGAATCCCCGGTGGTGGAGTAGCGGACATGACCTATGGCAGATCCGCCTTCGATACGTTCCAAATCTTCCATGTCAAAGATATCAGGGACCAGCCCCATTCCCTTGTGGGAAAAAATTTTGTCATTGATTCCACGGTTCACTGAGATGCCGGCACTTTCCTGTCCCCTGTGCTGGAGGGCATAGAGGCCAAAATAGGTTATTTTGGCGGCTTCCGGGTGTTTGTACAGGCCAAAGATTCCGCATTCGTCCTTGGGGCGCTCATTGGCAGTAAATATCTTACACATGTTGGATTTCCTGGTGATAGTGCTGGATCGGGTTGATGGATAAAGGTTCTTTCTTCATTGCCTTGATGGCAGAGCAGATCGCCTTGGTGCCGTCTGTTGTGGTGGCATAGGGAATTTTGTATTTAATGGCTGCCCGCCGGATTTCATACCCGTCTCTCTGGGTCTGGCTGGAAGCACCGGTGTTGAGAATAAGCTGGATTTCGTTGTTCTTTACGGCATCCACCACATGGGGTCTGCCCGAGGACACTTTTTTTACCATTTGGGCGGGTACATTGTTTTCTTTTAGAAAGGCGGCTGTTCCCCTTGTTGCCATGATGGTAAATCCCATTTCATGGAAATCTCTGGCAATGGACAGTGCCCCAGGCTTGTCTTTATCCTGGACCGATATAAAAACCGTGCCCGACCTGGGCAGTTTTTGTCCGGCGGCAAACTGTGCCTTGGCAACGGCTGCCCCCAGATCTTTGTCAATGCCCATGACCTCGCCCGTGGATTTCATTTCAGGGCCCAGTACCGGATCTACATTTTCAAACCGGTCAAAGGGCATGACCGCTTCCTTGACACAATAATAGGGGGGGATAATTTCCCGGGTTAACCCAAGTTCTTCAAGGCTTTTTCCCAGCATCACCTTGGTGGCCAATTTTGCCAGGGGCAGGCCGATGGCTTTGGATACAAAGGGAATGGTCCGGGAGGCCCTGGGATTAACCTCTATTATATATACTTTTTCATTCATGATGCCGAACTGGATATTCATCAAACCCTTTACATTGAGTTCTTTTGCAATGGCCCGGGCCGCATCTGCCATTTCATCAATATGGGTTTGGGAGATGGAATAGGGAGGCAGGACACAGGCAGAGTCCCCGGAATGGATACCGGCCTCTTCAATATGCTCCATCATGCCGCCGATAATGGTGGTTTCTCCGTCTGAAATGGCGTCCACATCCAGCTCAAAGGCCTCTTCTAAAAATTTATCTATGAGAACCGGTTTGTCCGGGGAGGCCAGAACCGCCAGCTCAAAATATTCTTTTAGATCTTTTTCATCGTAGACAATTTTCATGGCCCGGCCGCCCAGCACAAAAGAGGGTCTGACCATGACGGGATATCCTATGTCCCGGGCCACTTTCAGGGCTTCTTCATAGGAATGGGCAATCCCGTTTTCAGGCTGCCGCAATCCCAGTTTATCCAGCATGGCCTGGAACAGGTCACGGTCTTCGGCCTTGTCAATGCTTTCCGGACTGGTGCCGATAATGGGTACCCCTGCCTTTTGAAGTGCAGTTGCCAGGTTCAAGGGGGTCTGACCCCCAAACTGGACAATCACCCCAAATGGTTTTTCCTTTTCAACAATGTGGAGCACATCTTCTAAGGTTACAGGTTCAAAATACAGCTTGTCCGAGGTGTCATAGTCCGTGGATACGGTTTCAGGATTGGAGTTGACCATGATGGATTCCACCCCCTCTTCCCTGAGGGCAAAGGAAGCATGGACACAGCAATAATCAAACTCAATGCCCTGGCCGATACGATTGGGTCCTCCCCCCAGGATAATTACTTTTTTTATATCTGAAACCCTGGCTTCGCATTCGGATTCATAGGTGGAATAATAATAGGGTGTGGTGGCCCGTAACTCTGCTGCACAGGTATCCACCAGTTTAAAAACGGGTACAATGCCTAAATCTTTACGCCGCTGTTCTATCTGTTTGACTGTGAGTCCGCCGGACAGGTGGGCCAGCTGCTGGTCGGAAAATCCGTATTTTTTGGCCTTTTCAAACAAATCTTTTGGCAGATCCTTTCCGGCAAGGGTAATCTGTTTTTCCAGGTCCACAATCTGTTTCATCTGGTAAAGGAACCAGGGATCAATAAAGGTCAGTTCATGGAGCATGGTAATGGGCATGCCGTGTTCAAGGGCATATTTTATATAAAAAAGCCGCTGGGAATTGGGAGTTGACAGCTTGTACTCCAGTTCATTGCCGGCCACACTGCCGGAAAGAGGGTCCTTGCCGTCGGCTCCAAATCCGGCCCTTCCGATTTCCAGGGAGCGCAACCCTTTTTGAAAGGCTTCCTTAAAGGTTCTGCCGATGGACATGGTTTCCCCCACCGACTTCATGGCCGTGGTCAGTATGTCTTCAGCTTCGGGAAATTTCTCAAAGGTCCATCTGGGAATCTTGACCACGCAATAATCAATTGAGGGTTCAAAACAGGCCAGGGTTTCGCCGGTGATATCATTGGGAATTTCATCCAGGGTGTATCCCACTGCCAGTTTGGCTGCAATTTTTGCAATGGGGAATCCAGTGGCCTTGGAGGCCAGGGCCGAACTTCTGGAAACCCGGGGATTCATCTCCACGATAATCATGTCTCCGTTTTCCGGGTTTACGGCAAACTGGACATTTGATCCGCCCGTATCCACACCGATTTCCCGGATAATGGCAATGGAGGCATCCCGCAGTTTCTGATACTCCTTGTCCGACAGGGTCTGGGCCGGGGCCACCGTGATGCTGTCCCCTGTGTGAACGCCCATGGCATCAATATTCTCAATGGAACAGATGATGACCACATTGTCGGCATGGTCCCGCATCACTTCCAGTTCATATTCTTTCCATCCAAGCACGGATTCTTCCAGCATGACCTGGGTGTTAAGGCTGGCATCAAGACCTGCCTTGCACAGTGTGGCCAGCTCTTCCGAGTTGTAGGCCACCCCGCCGCCGGTTCCGCCCAGGGTGAAGCTGGGCCGGACAATTATGGGAAATCCAATGCGTTTTGAAACCTCTTCCACCTGAAGCATATTGGTGGCAAATCCGCTTTTGGGGATCCGCAGGCCGATCTTGTTCATGGCATCCCGGAAAAGTTCCCGGTCTTCGGCCTTGTTAATGGCGTCAATGGAGGCACCGATGAGTTCAATATTGTATTTTTCAAATATTCCGGTTTTTTCGGCTTCTATGGCCGTATTCAGAGCTGTCTGGCCTCCCAGGGTGGGCAGGATGGCATCGGGCCTTTCTTTTTCAATGACCTTGCACAGGGTTTTCACGTTTACCGGCTCAATATAGACCTTGTCTGCGGTTTCAGGGTCCGTCATGATGGTGGCTGGATTTGAATTGATGAGCACCACTTCAAATCCTTCTTCTTTCAGGGCTTTGCAGGCCTGGGTTCCCGAGTAGTCAAATTCACAGGCCTGGCTGATAATAATCGGGCCGGCACCAATGATCAGGATTTTTTTTATGTCGTTACGCTTTGGCATTTTTCATCATCTCTGCAAATTGGTTAAAAAGATAGGCTGAATCATGGGGCCCCGGGGATGCTTCTGGGTGATACTGAACGGCAAAGGCCTGGACAGAATCGTTTTTAAGACCCTCAAGGGAATCTTCATTCAGATTGATATGGGTGAGCACGGCATTTTCTTTACCCAAAGAGTTCAGATCCACTGCAAATCCATGGTTCTGGGAGGTGATCTCCACACGACCTGTGGCAAGATTTTTCACGGGCTGGTTCCCGCCCCTGTGGCCGAATTTTATTTTCAGTGTTTTGCCGCCCATGGCAAGGCCTAAAAGCTGCATGCCAAGGCAGATACCAAAAATCGGTGCAACTCCGAGAAGTTCCTGTATGGTTTCAACGGCGTAGGTGACAGGTTCAGGGTCACCAGGCCCGTTGGACAGGAAAATACCATCGGGATTCAGAGCTTTGATGGTTTGAGCACTGGTTGTTGCCGGGACCACCAAAACCTCACATTCCGAATTTTCAAGACATCGGATGATATTATATTTAATCCCGAAATCAAGGGCCACAACCGAGTGTTTTTTTCCTTTATAGCGCCAGATCAGCGGATCATCCAGCTTCTCAATATTTACATAGTCGGGCTGGTTATATTTCCAGAAATAGGGTTTTTTAGTGGTAACTTTCCCCACAAGGTCGCTGCCTTCCATTGAGGGCAGCTTTTTTGCTTTTTCCACCAGGGAATCGGGCTCCAGGTCTGAAGTGGAGATAATGGCTCGCATGGCACCTGATTTTCTGATGTGTCGGGTCAGGGCACGGGTATCTAAATCCTCAATGCCCAGGACATGTCCCTTGATCAGGTAATCGGCCAGATTGCCCTTGGATTGGAAATTGCTGGGAAAATCCTGGTATTCTTTTACAATTAATGCAGACACCTGTATCTTGTCTGACTCAATATCTTCAGGGTTGACACCATAGTTTCCTATCAAAGGGTAGGTCATGGTCACCATCTGTCCTGTGTATGATGGGTCTGTCAGTATCTCCTGGTACCCGGTCATGCTGGTATTAAAGACCACTTCCCCCGTTGCTTCCCCTTGTCCTGTAAAACTCCTGCAGGGAAAGGTCCTGCCATCTTCCAGAGCTAATAATGCTTTCATGTCGATTTACACCTGTTCAAACTTGAGTTGACCTAGTCAATAGTTGACCTGGTCAATAGTTGATATAAATAATCCGGGTACCCCCGGATTTAAATCCCACCTATAACCGTCTATACAAAACGAACCTAGTTAATTAGCATGGATTGAGCCTATTGTGCAAGCCTCATCCCCAAATCCAACCCTATTTTTTTATGGGCCCATCCAAAGCTGAATCGGGAGATCTGCTTTGTTTCTCTTGGTTCCATGGCAAACAGGCTTTTTTTATAGTATGCCTGCCCCTTCCCATGGCTGATCCCTGGGTGAAATCCAATTAATTTGGTGAAATGACAACAATCAATCCATGGGAAATATAACAGGCCCTGGGTTTGTCTTCTATTTTTTGTAAATTTTTAGGATAAAACACTGAATTTAAAGGGTTACCGCTGTTC
>DAOWDR010000690.1 GCA_030638935.1 Desulfobacteraceae bacterium
AAAACTGCTCTGAGTCCAGTAATGGTTTTGATATTTTTACGAATAGCGGTTCTGACAATCCTGTCCTGCAACCATCGATACGGCCTTTCAATTTTACCTTTAGCTTGTGGTGATAATGCATAAGTCAATTCAACTCCACATTCTTCTAAAACTCTTTTCCATTGAGGCGAAACATCATCAGTAAATAGCGAATAATCATTCCATGGCCTATTCCCACAACGGAATGAGAACCCATCTATATACCATCCAGAGCCTGGGCAGGAAACCCGTGGACATGAAAATCGGGACCTTCTGCCATGAAGCCGGTCATTTGATCTGCCGTTTTCCAGATCTTTATGACTATGGCAGCAGGGACGGAGATTCAGACCCAAGCGCCGGTATGGGATATTTCTGCCTCATGGCCAGCGGCAGCCACCTGAACCACGGACGTTCTCCTGCACCCATATCAGGCTACCTTAGGAATCTTGCGGGCTGGGCCGACAATGAAATTATTTTGAATAATCCAGGCAAATACCAGGCAAAGCACGGTGATTATAATACTGTCCATAAATACCTTGTCAACAATAAACCCAATGAATATTTCATAATTGAAAACCGGACCCGCCTGGGGCTTGACCTCCATTGCAAATCAAGCGGCCTCTCTGTAAATCATTGCGACACCCTGGGATCAAATGAATGGCAGGGGGGAACGGCTGATAAGCACTATCAATGCGCTTTGATCCAGGCCGACGGTTCCCGCAATCTTGAAAACAACAGGAACCAGGGAGACGAAGACGATCTGTTTAAACAAAAAAGAGGACTTATCCTTTCCCGGGATACCATCCCCTCATCGCGGGCATGGGGAGGGATGGAATCAGGGCTTAAAATTTACAATATCACAGAACCTGAGGAGGTCATTTTTTTTGAAACAGGTAACCCCCAGGAACCGGAAGGAAGCGGAGAAACAATAATCAAGGAATCCAGGCCATCCATGCTGATCCCCGACCATGACCCCAAGGGCATAACAGATCAGATTGATTTTTTCAAGCAAGGTACCATTGAAAAAATTAGTGTAAGTGTGGATATTGCCCACACCTATATCCAAGATTTAAGGGTGGAACTTGAATCTCCATGGGCAGAAATAATCACCCTGGCTGACCAGGAAGGAGGAAATGCCTATGATCTGCGTAGCACATATGATTCAGACTCAAAATTGTCTTCCTTAAAAGGCAAAAACTTTGCCGGGCCCTGGAAACTTCACCTGGTTGATCTGGCCAAAAGGGATACAGGCAAACTGAACAGCTGGAAAATGGAAATAGATTATAAACAACAGGAAAACATCTTAAAAAAAGAAAAAATTGAAACCCTTTCCATTCCTGATATGGACCCCATGGGGGTCAATTCAATTATTTCCATATCAGAAACAGGAAGAATCACCCAGGCAATTATTAACATTGAATTAAACCATTCTTACCATGGGGATCTTGCAGCCACACTTACATCACCTTCAGGCAAATCTGTTACACTTTTTCCATTCAATTCACTGGGAACCAACCAGGGTCTTTTATCAAAATCATTTTCCACAACCTCTGACCCGGGTCTTGCTCCCCTTATCAATGAAAACCTGCACGGGAATTGGACCCTGAATGTAAACGACAAATGGGAACTTGACAACGGTAGTTTAAAAAAATGGTCAATGGAACTTTGGTCTTGATACTAGCTGATCCTTACCTGAAAGGATCGGGATCAACCCCATACCGTTTCATGATCTGCTGCAAAGCCTGTCGATCCATATGGCAAAGTTTTGCTGCCTGGGTGATATTTCCCTGGGTCATGGAAAGTTTGGCTCCGATATAGTCATGGTTAAACTTGTAAAGAAATTTTTCCTTTGCTTCCCGATATGGAAAGGATATGTACTGGTTATCCTCCTCCCCGCCCCTCTTTTTTGGACCTGCTTCTTTTACCGGGATATCGGACAGGGCAATTATATTTTCTTTTGAATAGAGAATTCCCTGGATCAGGACATTTTCAAGTTCCCGGACATTACCTATCCAGGGTTGCTTCATAAGAAGATCCATAACCTCTTCAGATATTGTCTTAGGGGGCTTGTTCATTTTTTCGCAATGTTTTGCCAAAAGAGCTTCGCACAAAATCGGGATATCGGTGATGCGATCCCTTAAGGGCGGCAGTTCAATGGAGATCACAGACAGGCGATAAAAGAAATCCTCCCTAAACTCTTTTTGGGCAATCTTTTGTTGCAGATTCTGGTTGGTGGAAGCAATGATACGCACATCCACAGTCTCCACCTTTGTATCCCCCAGGGGCTTGATCTCCTTTTCCTGGATCACCCGCAAAAGTTTGGTCTGGATGGAAGGGCCGATATCCCCAATCTCATCCAGGAAAATGGTGCCCTTGTCTGCTGCCTGGAATAGCCCTGTCTTATCCCTGTAGGCATTGGTAAAGGCACCTTTTTTATAACCGAACAATTCACTTTCCAGAATATGCTCTGGAATGGTGGGGCAGTTCACCGGGATAAAAGATTTGTTTTTACGGAAACTTAAGTTGTGGATGGACCGGGCAGTCAAATCCTTGCCCGTACCGGACTCCCCTGTTATCAAGACAGTGACGTCACTCTCTGCCACAAGGGATATCTTTTCAAAAACCTTTTCCATGGCCTCGCTTTTACCTATCAGAGGAAGGGTTTCTTTTTGACGTTCCTTTAAAAGCAATTTGTTTTCATGGAGCAGTCTGCTCCTCTCCAGGGCCTTTTGGATTTTAAAGATGATCTCATCCTGCTCAAAGGGCTTGGAAATAAAATCATAGGCCCCTTTTTTAATGGCTGATACGGCAGATTCAATATTGCCGAAGGCAGAGAGCATGACCACAGTGAGGTCGGGATATTTTTTTCTTGTGCGCTCCAAAAGTTCAAACCCGTCCATACCAGGCATCTTAATATCGCAAATGACCAGGTCAAAGGATTCCTGGCCAAGTATATTCAGGGCCATTTCCCCGGAGAATGCCATGGTCACCCGGCAGGGGAACTCAGGCTCAAGGGTTCGCTGCAACAGGCGGGTCATGTCCTTTTCATCATCCACCACCAAAATATTTGCCTTCATTGGATTTTTCTCCTGATTATTTCGAATCTTTTTCCAGCCCTGGCCGAATTACACCTGTTTTTTTTCCACCGGATCACCCGGCAGCACCATTGGCAGGCTAATGGTAAAGGCAGCTCCTTTTTCTTTCCGGTTCCTTGCCGTAATATCTCCGCCGTGCCTGCGAATAATACCGTACCCCACGGACAGCCCAAGGCCTGTTCCCTGGCCCACGGGCTTGGTTGTGAAAAAAGGATCAAATATCCTGGGAAAATCCTTTTTCCGGATACCCGTTCCATTGTCCTTAACCGTGACGAGAATCTGGTTGTCTTCTGTTTGTTTTGACTCCATCTCAATCCGGCCTTTTTTCTTCACCGCATGGCAGGCATTGATCATCAGATTGATGAGTACCTGGGCCAATTCCTGTTCATTACCGGAAACCACCAGGGGTTTTTCACGGAAAAGCCCCATCCCGATTTCCACATTCCTAAAATCCGTGTGATTGGCCAAAAATTTGATCACCCCGTCAATGACTGCTGTCACATCCAAAAGACTCATTTCCACAGACCCTTTCCTGGAAAAGGAGAGCAGATCAGACACCACGTTTTTACAGTTTTTTACATGCTTTTCAATAATTTTTAGATCCTCGTCAAACCCGGAATTTTCCTTTAACATGAGCTGGGTATATCCCAGGATAATGCCCAAAGGATTGTTGATCTCATGGGCAACTCCGGCTGATAACTCGCCCAGGGCAGCCAGTTTGTCGGCCTGGGCAATCTGCTGCTCCATCTGTTTTTTATCATTTATATTTTTAATGATGAAATGAAAGGTTTTACCACAGCCAAAGGCCCCGTAATCCACACCGCCGGTGACCAAAACCATTATCTGGGAGTGATCCTGACGTAAAAAATGGGTCTCCTCGTTAAGAATATATTCATGGGTTTCAAGCAGATTTCGGATTCGTTTCCATTCGGATTCTGGAGCCATAAAATCCTTTAGCCCCATCTTTTTTTCCAGCATTTCCCCTTTGCCATAGCCTGTCAGGGTAACACCGGACTGGTTGATCTCCACTATGTTAAAATTCTCATCAGTGACCACGATGGTGTCCAGGGATTGTTCAAATATCCTTCTTGCCTTGTGCTCGGAACTGGTAAGCATTTCAGTCCGTTCCACCACCTTATGCTCAAGGGTCTGGTTCAAATCCTTGAGTTTAATATGGGTGTCCTCAAGTTTTTTTCTGCTTGATAGAATTTTCTCATTAATATTCCAGCTTTGATTAAAAAAAAGTGTGATCAGGCCCACAAGCATGAAAGAAACCGTGTTTACACTGCCGGTATAGGAGCTGATGGCATGCCAGATTTCTGCATTGGAAGTCAAAATTAAAAACTGTCTTAAAATATGACCGAATGATCTTGACACGGAAAAAATTGTCA
>DAOWDR010000538.1 GCA_030638935.1 Desulfobacteraceae bacterium
GACAAGGAAAATTAAAGGTCAACTCTGACTGGAACAGGTCGATAGGCGCTAAGTTTACGGTTCAGGACCCCTGCAATATCGGACGTAAAACCGGATCCAACAAGATCGTGGATGAACTGCGGTTTGTGATTAAAACCGTGGTGGGTGAGGAAAATTTTATTGATACCATACCCAACAGGGAGAATAATTTTTGCTGCGGAGGCGGCGGGGGGGCGCTTCAGGCCGGGTTCCCGGATCAGCGGCGGGCCTATGGCAGGACCAAGTTCAACCAGATCGCAGCCACCGGGGCCACCTATGTAATTGCCCCCTGTCACAATTGCCACGGGCAGATTGAAGACATTGGTGAGCATTATGGCGGCAATTACCATGTTGTCCATTTGTGGACCATTATTTGTCTGGCCATGGGTGTGCTGGCGGATACTGAACGAACCTATCTTGGTCCTGATCTTGCTGAACTAGGGTTATAAAAGTCGGGTTATAAAAATAGGGCTATAAAAGGAGGAATAAAATGCCTCAAAAAGCTAATGGGTCGGTAATGGTAGTTGGCGCCGGCATCGCAGGTATTCAGGCATCTCTGGATCTGGCGGATTCAGGGTATCTTGTCTACCTGATAGATAAAAATACAGCCATTGGCGGAACAATGGCACAACTGGATAAAACCTTTCCCACCAATGACTGCTCAATGTGTATCATTTCTCCCAAGCTGGTTGAAGCAGGCCGGCATTTAAATGTTGAGTTGCTCACCATGACTGAAATCGAATCAGTGACAGGTGAGGAAGGGGATTTTACCGTTACTCTAAAGGAAGAACCCAGGTTCATAGATCCGGAAAAATGTACGGCATGCGGGGAATGTTCCAAGGTCTGTCCCGTGGAACTGCCCAGCCAGTTTGATGAAAATTTAAGGGAACGGAAGGCGGCCTTTAAGCTCTACCCCCAGGCCATGCCCTCTGCCTTTTCCATAGAAAAAAAAGACAAGGCACCCTGCCGTCTGACCTGTCCTGCAGGACTAAATGTCCAGGGCTATGTCCAGATGGTTAAAGAGGGTAAATTCAAGGAATCATTGGAAATCATCATGGAACAGCTCCCCTTGCCCGGCGTGCTTGGCAGGGTCTGCCCCCATGAGTGCGAGGATGCCTGCCGCAGATGTCAGGTAGATGAACCTGTGGCCATAAGGGATTTGAAACGCATGGCTGCGGATAATTTTGATCCCAGGAAGGTCGAGATCTCCTGTGCTGAAAAAATTGGTAAAAAAGTGGCCATCGTAGGTTCAGGCCCGTCCGGGTTGTCCGCAGGATTTCATCTGGCAAAAAAAGGTGTGGACGCCACCATATTTGAGGCCCTGCCCCGGGCCGGCGGTATGCTGAGAGTTGGTATTCCGGATCACAGGCTGCCAGGGGAGGTTTTAGATAAAGATATTGAAGTTATCACCAACCTGGGTGTGGAATTGAAACTTAACACCCGGCTGGGCAAAGATTTTACCGTGGACAGTCTGCTGGCAGACGGGTATGACGCAGTTTTCTTAGGCCTTGGCGCCCACAGGGGCATTGAACTTGGAATTCCCGGCGAGGAATTTGAAGGGGTTTGCCAGGGGGTTGATTTTTTAAGGGAACTAAATCTAACCGGTACCACAAAAGTTGGCAAAAATGTTGCCATCATCGGCGGCGGCAACGTGGCCATTGATGTGGCAAGGTCTGCCCTGCGTCTGGGTGCCAGGGAGACGACAATTCTTTATCGCAGGACCCGCAGGGAGATGCCGGCCTGGGAAGAGGAGATCTGCGCTGCTGAAGTCGAGGGAACAAAAATCACCTATCTGGCGGCTCCCCAGGAAATCTTAGAGGAAAACGGGAAGGTGTCCGGTGTCAGGGTTATAAAAATGGAATTGGGAGAGCCTGATTCTTCGGGCAGGCGTCGGCCCATACCTGTTCCGGGCAGTGAGTATGTAATTGAAATTGACCAGCTCATCCCGGCAATCGGTCAGCGGCCGGACCTGTCGGCCTTAGGAAATCAGTCAGGTCAGCCAGATATAAAGATCAGTAAATGGAACACCACGGAAGTTAATCCTGTCACCCTGGCAACTGACAGAAAAGGGGTTTTTGCCGGTGGAGATGTCCAGACAGGGCCGGGGGTAGCCATCTCTGCCATTGCCGCCGGCATGGAAGCGGCCGAGTCCATTCTCCGGTATTTGACGGGTATGGACATGGAGGCGGGACGGGAACTGCCCATTGTGGAAGATCCTGAGTATAGACCCGTGGAAGCAGATACCAGGGTTGCGCACCGTCAAAAAATGCCTGAACTTGTCCTGGCAGAACGGGCCGGGAATTTTAATGAGGTGGAACTGGGCTATGGTATGGAAGAGGGTAAAAAGGAAGCGGCCAGGTGCCTGAACTGCGGATATTGTTCCGAGTGCATGCAATGCGTGGATGCCTGCCTTGCCGATGCCGTGGATCATTTCATGCCGGGAAAACAGCACACCATTGAGGTGGGAGCCATTATACTGGCACCGGGGTTTACCCCCTTTGAGCCCACCCAGATGGTCACTTATTGTTATGGTCACAGCCCCAATATCATGACCAGTCTGGAATTTGAACGGGTTCTTTCGGCTTCGGGTCCCTATGGGGGCCATCTGGTAAGACCCTCGGATCACAAGGAGCCCAAAAAGATTGCCTGGCTCCAATGCGTGGGCTCCCGTGATATCAACAAGGGCGACCATTCCTATTGTTCCGGTGTCTGCTGCATGTATGCCAACAAACAGGCCGTGATTGCCAAGGAGCATTCGGACGAGAACCTGGACGCTGCAATTTTTTTCATGGACATGAGAACCCATGGAAAAGAGTTTGACAAGTATAATATCAGGGCGGCAGATGACAACGGGGTCCGCTTTGTACGGTCCCGGATTCATTCTGTATTTCCTGAACCAGGGGATAAATACACGCTTCTCTACTGCACGGAAGCAGGAAATTCTGTGGAGGAAATTTATGACAGGGTGGTGCTCTCCATAGGGCTTGCACCCAACAAGGATGCAAAGGCTCTGGCAGATAAAATGGGAATTGCACTCAACAGCCACGGGTTTGCTGAAACCTCTAACCTTTCTCCTGTGACCACTTCCAAAAAGGGGATATACGTCTGCGGCACCTTCCAGGAGCCCAAGGATATCCCTGCCTCGGTTATGGAGGCCTCGGCAGCAGCTGCCACGGCCACCATGTCCATGAAGGATGCAAGGTGGTCCCGGACAAGGATCAGGGAGCTGCCTCCGGAACGTGATTTTTCAGGACAGATTCCCAAGATCGGGGTGTTTGTCTGCAATTGCGGGATAAATATCGGCGGTGTGGCGGATGTCCCGGCTGTTCGGGATTATGCCGCAACCCTTCCCAATGTGGTCCATGTGGAGGACAATCTTTTCACCTGTTCCCAGGATGCCCAGGATCATATGAAAGAAGTGATCATCGAGCATGGGATTAACAGGGTGGTGGTGGCATCCTGCTCACCCCGGACCCATGAGCCTTTGTTCCAGGAAACCATCCGGGATGCAGGCCTGAACAAATATTTATTTGAAATGGCCAATATCAGGGACCAGAATACCTGGGTCCATATGAACGAACCGGAAAAGGCCACGGCCAAAGCCAAGGACCTGGTCCGCATGGCTGTTGCCAAAGCCGCCTTTGTGGAACCTTTGCACCAGGTAAGCCTGGATATTAAAAAGGCGGTTCTGGTGGTTGGGGGAGGCGTGGCCGGGATGGAAGCCGCTTTAAGCGCAGCAGCCCAGGGGGTTGATGTCCATCTGGTGGAAAAATCCGGAGTTCTGGGCGGAATTGCCCGGCAGTTGAATGCCACCTGGAAGGGAGAACCAATCCAGGCATATCTGGAAAACCTGATTGTACAGACAAAGGCCTGTGAAACCATTACCCTTTATACCGATGCCCAAGTCACCCATACCACAGGGTCCATGGGTAATTTTACCACCACCATTGCAGCCGGCAGCAGGGAGTTGTCAATTGAACACGGGGCAAGCATCCTTACCACCGGCGGCATGGAATACAAACCCAAAGAGTACCTGTACGGAGAGCATCCCGATGTACTCACCCATTTGGATATGGATGCCGCACTAAGGGAAGAGGATGTGAGTGTCACCACGGCCCGTGCCATTATTTTTATCCAGTGCGTGGGCTCCAGGAATGCGGAGAATCCCTATTGTTCCAAGGTTTGCTGTACCCACAGCCTGAAATCAGCCATTGCCCTAAAGCAGATGGATAAACGAAAACGGGTTTATGTGGTGTATCGGGATATCCGCTCCTATGGGTTCAGGGAAGATATATATACAAAGGCCCGGGAATTGGGGGTTCTTTTTATCCGGTATGATTTGGAAAAAATGCCAACCCTGGGAAAGGACGGGGAAGGCCGTCTGGAATTCAGGGTAATTGACCATGTGCTCCAGATGGAAGTAAAAATCAACCCAGACCTTGTGGTTCTGGCATCGGGTGTAGTACCAGGGGATAATAAAGAGCTTTATGAAAAATTCAAGGTGCCGGTGAACGATGAAGGTTTCCTTGTGGAGGCCCATGCCAAGCTGCGGCCGGTGGACTTTGCTTCAGACGGTCTGTTTGTGGCAGGGCTGGCCCATTATCCCAAACCCATTGAAGAGAGTATTGCCCAGGCAAGGGCGGCCGTGGCAAGGAGTATGACTATTCTGTCCAGGGATTCTCTCATGGTGGGCGGGGTGGTGGCCGAGGTTACCAAGGAAAAATGTGCTGTCTGTCTTACCTGCGTTCGGACCTGCCCCTACAACATACCCTTTATTCATGTGGACGGGTATGCCGAGATTGCACCCTCTGAATGCCATGGGTGCGGGGCCTGTGTGGCCGAGTGCCCTGGAAAGGCCATAAAACTGAACCATTTTACCGACCAGCAGATCATCGCCAAAACCGATGCACTGTTTGAGGAGGTGGCATCATGAGGCAAAACTTTTTTTTCAGGATGAATGGAGGTGCATATGAACCAGGAAGTTGAACCCCGGGAATTTGAACCCAGAATAATTGCGTTTTGCTGCCAGTACTGAGCCTATGCAGCCGGGGACCTGGCAGGTTCCATGAGACTCTCCTATTCTGCTGATGTAAAGATTATTCAGGTGCCGTGCACGGGCAGGGTGGATATCATTCACCTGCTCAATGCCATTGAGGATGGGGCGGACGGGGTTTATGTGGCCGGTTGTCTTGAAGGGGAATGCCATTATATAGAAGGCAACCTCAAGGCCCGCCGGAAGGTGACCCATGTGAAAAAGATTCTTGAAGAACTGGGAATCGAACCCGAGCGGGTGGAAATGTATAACCTTTCATCTGCCCAGGGGGCAAGGTTTGCCGAGATTGCCAATGAGATGGCCCAAAAGATAAGAGATCTTGGCCCCACACCGGTTCAAAATCATACGGCCGCATGAATGTAATAGCAATCAA
>DAOWDR010000078.1 GCA_030638935.1 Desulfobacteraceae bacterium
ATAGATGGATTCGTTAAAGTAGTAGACGCAATGATGGATCAGGGACTGCGAAATTCATCTATGATGGGACAAGGCATTTTTATTTGGATAAATACTACAACACTATTTATACTACCGTATTTACCCTGTTTATGCCTGATTCAGATCATTCAAATGACTTTAGTTGTGGTAAATTCTATGCCGCTCAAACACGTAATTTAAGGCCTTTAATCAGCCTGTTCATAGCCCGCCGGATCTGGTTGAATCAATCTCTGAAAATGCCAAGCACCAGCCGGAAAAGTTCAAGATGGTTATTGGCTGTTTCAGCCCTGGGAACTGATCGTTAAAGCATTGGTCCGGCATTATCATCCTGTGTCAGGTTAACGCATGTTCCGTTTTTTACAAAGAAATGAAAACAAGCTCACTTATATGGGAAGGGCAGGGGTTAGAGTGGTTAGTGCACACACTGACTGTGTTGTTTCTATCTGTGGCTTGGAGATAAAATCTTGATGAATTTTATTGCGAGAAGATTTAATACAGGTATTAGCTTCTTGGGATTTTTTGGGCACGAACTGGGCACTGAATCTTGGAGGTTAACTACTTGATTTTATTGATATAAATGGCGGAAGTGCATGGGAATCGAACCCACCCGCCAGGGTCTTAGCCCGGCACATCGGATTTGAAGTCCGAGGGCCCCACCAGTGAGCCGCGCACTTCCGCATCAAATTTAGAGAAAAAGACAATACACCCGAAGCCCCTTATTTGTCAACATATTTTCCTTTTTTCCATTATAAGAAGCTATTGTTTGAATCTTATAAATGCATCTTTGGGAAGTGCCAGGCCGACACTTACTTCCAATGCTTTTAAAATACCTGATATTACAGGACATGACACATGTGGAATTGTTTTCAGTGAAACATTCAGTACCTGGGAATTAAGGATACCTGTTTTTTTGTCTTTAAACAGTTCAGTCATCATATTCAGTTCCTTTCCACCCAGAATGTCATCAACTTTTTTCCAGTTTGGGCATTCACTTGTTACCCGGAAAGAGGCTTTATAGCCTGTCTTATCTTCAGCATGGACCATGGTGGTGAATCCACAAATACCACTATCTATTTCGACATTGACCATTTTGTGTATGATACTCCTTGTTTTAAATGATTTCTTTTATTTTTTTGATGTATTCAGGTGTCGTACCACAGCAGCCGCCAACAATTTCAACCCCAAGCTCTTTGATTTTTTTGATATTGTTTGCAAAAAAGTTTTTGTCTTCCGGATAAAAAACGGTGTTGTCTTTTGTTGTCTGTGGCATACCGGCATTGGGCATAATGATTATGGGAACATCAACACTTTTTTTAATTTCACCTGCCAGGTCAATCATTGTATCGCTTCCCATTGAGCAATTGGCTCCGACAGCAGAAGCACCTGCATCAACCAGGGATTTCATGCTGTCGTTGGGATTATTTCCAAAAATAGTAAAAAAGCCTTTTTTCATTTTTTTAAAGGTAAGGGAACAAAAAACCGGTTTTTCAGACACAGATCGAACAGCCTTGATTGCCGCCAATGCAATATTGATATCAAAAATAGTTTCAATGAGGAAAAGATCAACTCCTTCATCTTCAAGAAAACCCGCCTGCTGGGCAAAACAGTCCACTGCTTCATCAAATGAAACAGGGCCCATGGGCTGAAGCATGTCTCCAAGAGAGCCCAATTCACCTGCAACGTACTGATCCTTACCGCAGGCCTTTCTTGCGATCTGGACCCCGGTTCGGTTTATTTCTTCCACACTTTGGGTGACACCCATTTTTTTTAGTTTTATTGCGGATGCCCCATATGTATTGGCACTTGCCACATCCGATCCTGCATCAAAATAGTTCTGGTGTATTTCCATGATGATTTCAGGATGTTTTATGTTCCATAGTTCAGTCGCTTCTCCACCAGTAAGACCTTTGCTGATAAGAATTGAACCCATGGCACCGTCAAATACAAGGCCATCTTTTTGAATTTTTTTAATAATATTCATGCTTGAACGCTCCTCATGTATAATCCTCGTCCTTTATTTTCGATCACCCCTTTTTGTTTTGCCCGGGCTATAATATTTCTTATCAAAGTATCCTCAAACCCGGTTCTTTTTTTTATTTCTTTGAAATTTATGGGATTGACTTTTCTTCTCGAAATAATGAAAACCACTGTCTCATAGGGGCTTATCTTCTTTTTGTCTGGTTTTATATTTGTTTTTTTTGGGTGGGAAACCACGGGCTTGGTGTTGCCAGGTGTGGGTGAGTCATCAAAATCAATTCCAAATGTTGAAGAAAGATCAGCATTCTGGATAATCCTTTTGGATATTTTTGATTTTGATTTTTTAATGAGCTGATCTGCCTCTTTTTGGATGGCCTGGGAGACCAGATTATCCATGTTAACACCCCGCAGGGTAAAAAAGAGGGCTGGATTTTGGTCAAGCCGGGTCCCGACACCATAGAGGGTTGCCGCAATATGTTTGCACATGTATGCCGAGTCGGGACATGAGCAGCTAAATTTTATTTCATTAGGTGAAGGAAAAATACCTTCTTTTTTGTCGATGAGAATGTTTGTCATGGCTTTTGGCAGTTTGCCGTCGAGGAGGGCATTGAGAGAATCTATTTTTCCCCGGCATTTTTGGATGATGTTTTCCCAGGTGGCATTTTTGATTTTTTGGATACTGATCTCAATGGTATATGGCCTTGAAACAGCACCCTGAACAAGAGATATGATCCTGCCCTGTTTTATTTTCAGGTCAAGTACGGCACCATGGCGAACATAGGAGCGGCCTCTGCCTATCCGGTTGCTGTAATCTGAATAGGTTTCAAGATTTTTGTTCCAGGAAATACCCCACCAGGATTCTGCCAGTTTATTGCCTTTTATTAAAACAGGTGAGATGCCGGGATTTTTTTTCTTTAGCTGTAAAATTTTCTTTTCAGCCTTTGCTTTTTTTTCAGCAACACTGACATATTTTGGAAAACTTTAGGAGTAACGACTCATATTACCTCATAAATTGTCA
>DAOWDR010000242.1 GCA_030638935.1 Desulfobacteraceae bacterium
AATTTTCTGGGATCCATATCAAATTGTTCCGATGCAGGACACCCCCCCGTGCAGGTGCCGCAGGTCAGACACAAATCAAAATTTGCATCGGGTACCTTATCAAGCACCTCCTCTTTAAATTCAATATCCAGGGTGTCAATCTTAATTGCCTCTGCCATTGGCGCTCCCCCTTATCTCAATTTGGCCGCATTAAGATACTGCCCCAGCTTATCCTCTCCACCAATGGTAATAATGTGAACGCCCTGGCAGATATCTTTCAGACTGTTGACTGTATCAGAAAAAAGCTCAATACTTGCCTTTGTCTTGTCCGGTGCCTTTAACAGCTTCTGGATTACCCACTCAGGAACAAGTCCGGATTTAAAATGACGATTTAAAAATTTCCCCATTCCGGCTGTGCGAAGGATCATCACTTCTGCGATGACGGGCACACGAAAGGGAGCCACCTGTTTCATAAATTTTTCAAACTGTTCAACGTCAAATATGGGGGTGGTCAAAAAATAACCGGTTCCCACATTGAGCATGTCCTCCATCTCTTCCATGCCCTGCTTGGGCATATTCCGTCCCCAGGGAGTTTCAATGCCCGACCCCAGCATAAAATCCATTTTAGCATCCAGTTCCTTGCCTTCAATGGTCACCCCCTGTTTGAGATGATCCAGCACAGATCCAAGTTTCCCCGAATCCACATGAAAGAACATGGATTCCTGGAGGGTGTCGCCTGAAATTCTATAGTCTTCGGTAAAGACCAAAAGATTATCAACCCCTGTCTCATGGGCAAGGGTCAAATCTTTTTGGAGCTGGTACCTGTTTTTATCCCGGGTGGTGGTCTGGTAAATGGCATTAAACTTATTTTGTTTCAAAAGGTCACAGGTTTTAATGCTGTCCCCCACAACCCCCTCAAGTTCCACTTCCGAGACAGATACCCCATCCACTCGGCCCTTGATTTTTTTCAAACTTTCAATCAGCGCTTCCGGCTCATCGTCGCCAAGGGGGGCCTGAATTTCAGAAGTAACAACAAATCTCTTTTTTTCCAAAGATTCTTTTAAATTCATGATCGGCGTCCTTCTTATTTTAGTCCAAGTAATTTAGCTACTTCATCTTTAAGCTGGGGAAGCGGCAAGGGTTTGGAAAAGCAGACATCCGCACCATTTTCCTTCATCTGTGCGAATTTTTCGTCATCCAGATAGGCAGACAACACAATAATTTTCGTATTCATGGTTGCTTCATTGGTCTTGATCCTTTTGCAGACTTCATAGCCTTGGATATCAGGCATCATGATATCTAAAATCAAAAGGTCAGGATGAAAATGATTCACCTGAAGCCCCGCCTCAAAACCGTCTGAAGCAGAAAGCACCTCATAGTCGAACTCATCTTCCTCCAATGCCTGGACAATGGATTCGACAATAATCATGTCGTCGTCAACCACCAGGATCTTTTTTCTGGCGCTGTCATCCTTTTCTTCGGGAATGGGAATTCCCTGGTTTCGCATAAAGTTTTCAAGATCGGTCTTTTTAATCCTGCGATGGCCGCCCACGGTCTTATAGGCCTTGATGTGACCGGCCTCAACCCAGTTGATAATGGTCTTTGACGAAACATTGCAGTACTTGCTTGCCGTAAATACAGTCAACGTGTCTTCCATAACGCCTCCTTTTTTGCACTTATGGTATTATAGATTTTATAGTTATTACAATCAATTTCATTTGTCAACCCCATATAATAAATAAAATAACTATAATAACTATAGAAAAATTACAAAAATCGCCGACTCCGGCCATGGACAGGACGAAACAGAGAAATAGCGATCCGTCCCAGGGACACAATTATTTCTTTTAGTTGGAACATAAATCTGCTAAAACCAGTTTGAAAACAGATTAGTTAGAGATATCCTCAATTTCAAAATAAAGGGGCCATTTTTATGAAAACTATTATAATCGAAACCAATGAAAATCATGTTGGGATTTTGACCTTAAACCGCCCTGAAAGTATGAATACCTTTAGCAGCCAAATGGCTAAGGAGCTGAACCAGGGGCTCATTGAGCTGGACTCTGACCCACAAGTTCGGGTCATTCTTTTAAAGGGTGCAGGCAAGGCCTTTTGTGCCGGAATTGATGTGAATGAACTTGCCGGGAAAACAGCCATTGAATACCGTGAATGGATAGGAAAAATGGAAGCCCCCCTTGTTACCATCTCAAAACTGAAAACACCTGTTATTGCACAGCTCCATTGGGTTGCCGCAGCAAACGGCATGGGTTTGATCGCAGCCGCTGACCTGGTCATTGCCGCTGACACTTCACGCATGGGCCTGACCGCCATTAACGTAGGACTCAATTGTGTAGGCCCGGTCATACCGGTTGCCAGATGTGT
>DAOWDR010000401.1 GCA_030638935.1 Desulfobacteraceae bacterium
GAAATGGCTACCATCAGCGGAGTGAAACTAAGTTCCGACCTTCGGGTGGCCGATGTCTATATCACGGTATTCGGGGGTAAGAAGAAGATTGCCGAGGCCATGGAAGGGTTTAAGCAATCAAAGGGGTTTATTAAAAAGAGCATTGCCCCGAAACTGGGTCTTAAATTCATGCCGGAGCTGCGGTTTGTACACGATGATTCCTTTGATAAAGCAGCAAAAATGGATGCCCTGATCAAGGCTGCCTCGGATGCCGATGCAAAGACGCCCAAGGAAAAAGAAGATCTCCTTGATCCCGGGGACCTGTAACCACCTGTTTGGCCAAATTCAAATGAAAGATGGTATTTTAGCAATTAATAAGCCGGAAGGGATTTCCTCTGCCAGGGTTGTGGCCCGGGTAAAAAGGGTGTTAGGCGTAAAAAAAATCGGTCATACCGGGACATTGGATCCCTTTGCAACAGGGCTTTTGCTCATTGCAGTTCAAAAGGCCACCAGGATATCCAGATTTTTTCTTAAGGGAAGTAAACAATATGTGGCCGAGGTAACCCTGGGAATTGAGACTGATACCTATGATTGCACAGGCCAGACAGTATTTGAAGCAGCTCCGGGAGTAGTTAACGCCATATCACCTGAAGATGTTCAAAAAGTGGTCGCCCGATTTTCAGGACCCCAGGAACAGATCCCCCCAAGTTTTTCCGCATTGAAGCATAATGGGCAACCCCTTTACAAATTGGCCCGCAAGGGTGAGATGATCAAAAAGCCCCCACGGAAGATTGAAATTTTCAGTATATCGGTTCAACACATGGATTTGCCCGGTTTTGCAATGGATGTTCATTGCACAGGTGGTACCTATATCCGTAGCCTGGCCTACGATATTGGTAAAAAACTCAAATGCGGGGCCCATTTGTCTGGGCTGTGCCGGACAAAATCTTCTGCCTTTGATCTGAAAGATGCAATTGGACTTGAGGATCTGGAAAGGATGGAGCCCAAAGAGATTGAACCGTACATCCTTCCCATGTCCGAGTGTCTCGCCTTCCTGCCCTGTGTCCAGGCCGATGCAGTTATTGAAAAGAAAATTTCTTATGGTCAGAAGCTGTCCAAAGATGAGATAGCCCCTTTTCTTACCCTCGATCCTGTCCAGGCCGTAATTCGAATGGTGGATTCTTCAAACCAATTGCTGGCTCTGATTGAACCGGACAAAGATGGTTCATTCTATAATTATTGTTGCGTTTTTACCGGTTAACTGGTATTCACCTAAGGTTATACATACTTGTAATGGTATTGTGTCTGTGTCACCCTTTTTTCTGAATGGAATATCGGATTAAAGGTAGGAAATAAAAGATCAGATTTTATACCATGTTTTATTTATTCCAGACAAAGGAGTACAAAAGTGGTTCTATTAGCAGAAAACAAAGAGGAGATGATTGAGGGTTTCAAGCTCCACGAGTCCGATACCGGCTCACCCGAAGTACAGGTGGCAATTTTAACCCACCGCATCAGCTATCTTACTGAGCATCTTAAAGTTCATAAAAAAGATCATCATTCAAGAAGGGGTCTTTTGATTTTAGTTGGAAGGCGCAGAAGCCTTCTGGACTATGTGAAGAAAAAAGATATAAACAGATACCGTTCCTTGATTGAAAGACTGGGACTTAGAAGGTAGAATGACTATCAACCGGTTTTTGACTGTTTGCTGGTCAAAAATCGGTTTTTTATTTTGGTTTATATCGGCCAAATTGATTATTAACTTGGGGCGGCGGTTTTTTGGGATGCTTTTAAATAAGTTCGCATCTTTGTCATCAAGCAGATGTTTGATGGCAAAGATGCGGGTTTATTATTTTTAAGGTATCTCAAAGTCTCCGCCTTTTTTATTATTAGGAGAAAATATGGAACAAACTAGAACAGCAACCATCGGCGGAAAAGAATTTTCCATCACCACCGGTAAAATTGCAAAACAGGCATCTGGATCAGTTATTGTCCAGTACGGAGAAACCAGGGTTATTGTCACTGCCGTGGCTGCAAAGAACCCGAGAGAAGTCAGTTTTTTGCCCCTTACAGTGGAATATCAGGAGCGGATCTACTCCGCAGGCAGAATTCCGGGCAATTATTTCAGACGGGAAATCGGCCGGCCTTCGGAAAATGAAACCTTGAGAGCCCGGATGATTGACCGTCCCATCAGACCTTTGTTTGAACCTGGCTATAATTTTGAAACCCAGGTGATTGCCACTGTTTTGTCAACGGATAAACTTTGCGATCCCGGGGTTCTGGCCATGGTGGGTGCTTCAACTGCCCTTGAAATATCTGATATCCCCTTTAACGGCCCCATTGCCGGCATTAAAGTGGGCCGGGTTGACGGTCAGTTTATTGCCAATCCCACCCCGGAGCAAATGGAAGAAAGTGATATCGACCTGACCGTTGCCGGTTCAAAAACAGGTGTGGTCATGGTGGAAGGCGGAGCAGATGTCGTATCTGAAAAAGATATGCTGGATGCCATCTTTTTTGGCCACGAATCCATGCAGCCTCTCATTGATATGCAGGTGGAACTGAAAAATACCCTTGGAAAGGAAAAAAGAGTTTTTATCCCGCCGGCAAAAGACGAGGAGCTTGCAGAAAAAGTAATTGCCTTTGCCACAGATAAAATTCATGAAAAAGTTCAGATCAAAACCAAGATTGAGCGTGCCAACGCCTTAAGCCTTTTAAAAGAAGAGGTGGTGGCCCATTTTTCCGAGGAATATCCAGAAGGGACTGGCGAGATCAAAGATGCCTTCAGCAAGACTGTCAAATCCGTCAGCCGTGAGATTGTTCTCAAAGAAGACAAGCGTATAGACGGACGTGCATTTGATGAGATTCGCCGCATTGACTGTGAAGCAGGATGTCTGCCGAGACTCCATGGCTCAGCTCTCTTTACCAGGGGAGAAACCCAGGTACTGGGTGTTTTGACCCTTGGTTCAGGCAGAGACGAGCAGCGCATCGAAACCCTGAACAATGGGGATACCACCCGGGCCTTTATGCTCCATTATAACTTCCCTCCCTTTTCTGTGGGCGAAGTAAGGCGTGCCGGCGGCCCCAGCCGCAGGGATATAGGACATGGAGATCTTGCCCATAGAGCTCTGGCAAGAATCCTTCCCTCCAACGAGGATTTTGAGTATACAATCCGGTTGGTGGGAGAAGTTATGGAATCCAACGGCAGTTCTTCCATGGGAACGGTATGTTCCGGCACACTGGCCCTCATGGATGGCGGAGTGCCTATTAAGGCGCCTGTTTCCGGTATTGCCATGGGTCTTGTAAAAGATGGGGATAAAACTGTTATTCTGTCTGATATCCTCGGGGATGAAGATCATTTCGGAGACATGGATTTCAAGGTAGCCGGTACCACCGAAGGTATTACAGCGCTTCAGATGGATATCAAGATCAAAGAGCTGTCCAAAGATATCATGGAAACAGCATTGAACCAGGCCCGGGGCGGCCGGCTCCACATTCTGACGGAAATGCTGAAAACCCTTGATAAAACAAGGGAGAACCTATCTCCTCTGGCACCTAAAATTGTCAGTGTTCAGATTAACAAAGACAAGATCCGGGATATTATCGGACCCGGCGGTAAGGTGATCCGCGCTATTCAGTCGGAAACTAATACGGTTCTTGAAGTGGATGATTCAGGTATTGTTAAGATTGCTGCTGAAAACCAGGAAGATTCTGACGCAGCAGTGAAGATGGTATCTGATATTGCCATGGATCCTGAAATCGGGGCCATCTACCAGGGCGAGGTGGTGAAAATCACTGATTTTGGTGCTTTTGTAAATATCAAGCCGGGAACCGATGGTCTGGTTCATATCTCGGAACTGGCTGAACACCGGGTGAAAAAAGTTACCGATGTTGTCAAGGAAGGCGAAATTATCGGCGTTAAGGTTCTGGACATTACCCGGGACGGCAAAGTTAAGCTGAGTTTAAAAGCAGCTCAAAAAGATGCCAAAGACAAAGAATAAACCGTTTAATATCTGTCCCCTTGCCAGCGGCAGCAAGGGGAATTCTGTGTTTGTTTCCACTCCGGAAACTGCCGTATTAGTTGATGCCGGGCTTTCAGGTGTTGAAATTGAAAGACGCCTCACCTCTGTGGGGCAAACACCTGAAAAGCTTTCTGGTATCATCATTACCCACGAGCATTCCGATCATGTAAGAGGGGCAGGGATATTGAGCCGCAGGTTCAATATCCCCGTCTATATTACTCCGAAAACCTTTGCGGCCTGCAAGAATCTTGGCAAAGTTGACCTGCTTAATTTTTTTGAATGCGGCACGGCATTTACCATTGACCAGTTGCAGGTGGCGCCTTTTTCAATTTCCCATGATGCCAAAGATCCAGCCGGAATAACCCTCTCTTTTGATGAAAGAAAAATTGGTATAGCCACCGACCTTGGTATAGCCACAGGGCTTGTCAAGGAGCATTTGAAAAATTGCCAGGTGATTTATATTGAATCCAACCATGATCCTGAGATGCTTATCAACGGGTCCTATCCCTGGTTTTTAAAACAGCGGGTTAAATCAAGAACAGGGCATCTGTCCAACATGGATACCCGGGCGCTTTTGGCGGAAATTCTGGATCAGGATTTGAACTCCAATCTGGAATCAGACCTGAACCCTGCTCTCAAACCGGTTCTGGAACATGTGATCCTTGCCCATTTAAGCGAGGAGAACAATTGCCCCAAAAAAGCTGCAATTGAAGTTGCCAAAGGTCTCAATGGCTCCGGGGTTGCCTTGTATGTGGCAGGTCCTGATCACCCCGGGGAAATGATCAGTCTCTAACCGGGTTCCGCCTTATTGAACGTATCAACCAATCAATTCAGGAAAAATATTTTTAGGGGGATTTGGATTTTAGTTTATCTTCAAATATCATAAAATAAAGGAAGTGCCCATGAATCCGGTTATTGAGGCCTTAAAATTTCGTCATGCATGCAAAAAATTTGATCCCAAAAAAAAGATATCCAGACAGGACTTGGATACCATCCTTGAAGCGGCCTGGCTCTCCCCCACATCCTTTGGTATGGAAGGCTGGAAATTTTTGGTTCTGGCTTCCGATGATATCCGGCAGACACTTCGGCCTGCCTGCTGGGATCAACCCCAGGTTACCGACAGCAGCCATGTGGTTGTGATTCTGGCACAACCCGCCCTGATTGACCCTTCCAATGAATATGTCCAAAATAGTTTTTTAAGGCGAAAATTGCCCGAGGACATGACAAGGGCCTATGTCGAAAAATACAAATCCCACATGGAGAAAGAAGTTTTTCCCCGGATGAGTGCCTATGCCTGGTGCTCAAAGCAATGCTATATCGCTTTGGCCAATATGATGACTGTAGCGGCTTCCATGGGTATTGATTCCTGTCCCATGGAAGGATTTGAAAAAGACAGGGTGGAGGCACTCCTTGAAATTGATACCGGCAAGTTTGAAGTGGCTGTGCTGGTGGCATTTGGATATCGGGAAGGAGATCAGACTCTTCGCCTCCGCCACCCCGTTGGCCAGATGGTGGAATTTCGATAGAAAAGTTCTGGGAAAGGACAAAACCGTATCTGCATAAAAGGAGGTATCTATGGAGCAGACAAGGATCCTGGTGGTTGATGATGAACTTGTGATCCGCGAATCCCTGGGTGGCTGGCTTAAACGGGACGGATACCATGTTAGTTGCGTATCAAGCGGTGAAAAAGCCATTGATACCCTAAAGTATAATAGTTTTGATATCATATTGCTGGACATACAGATGGACGGGATCAGCGGAATGGATGTCCTAACCCATGTCAAGGAAGAGTATCCTGATATTGATGTCATCATGATCACAGCATTCGGTTCTGTCCCTTCGGCTGTTCAGGCCATGAAATCCCATGCCTTTGATTACCTTTTAAAACCCTTTGACCCTGATGAATTGGGGGTGCTGATCAAGAAGATCATTGATCACCGGGCAAGGAAAAAAGAAAACATTTTTTTAAAAGAAGAGTATGAACAACGGACCCGGTTTGAAAGCATGATCGGTCAGTCATTGCCCATGCAGGAAGTTTTTGGTCTGATCAATGATATCAGGGACAGCGATGCCACAGTGCTGATCACCGGTGAAACAGGATCGGGAAAAGGCCTTGCAGCTAAAGCCATTCATACAAACAGCAGGGCCAAGGACGGCCCTTTTGTCAGTGTTAATTGCGGTGCCATTCCCACCCATATAATGGAAAGCGAATTGTTCGGCCACAGGAAAGGAGCCTTTACCGATGCCAGGGAAAACAGGAAAGGCCGGCTGGAATTGGCTAATGGCGGGACTCTTTTCCTGGATGAAATCGGTGAAATCAGCATGCGTATGCAGATTGATCTGCTCCAGGTTCTGGAAGATAAAATTTTTTATAAAGTGGGGGGGACCCAGCCCCTTACAACTGATTTCAGGGTTATAGCTGCAACCAATTCAGATCTCACCCAGGCCATCCAGGACAGAACCTTTAGGGAAGATCTGTTTTACCGTCTCAATGTGATCTCATTTGCCATGCCGACCCTGCGGGAGCGTAAGGAGGACATTCCCCTTTTGGCCCAGCATTTTCTGGTCAAATTTACCCAGGAGGTCAACCGGGGGGTGGAAAGGATCAGCAGGGATGCCATGGATGAACTCATGCTCTATGAATGGCCGGGAAATGTGAGGGAATTGTCCAATGCCATTGAGCGGGCCGTGGTGGTTTGCAAGACCAGGACCATTACCCCCTTTGATCTTCCCATCGGCACATCTCTGGAGGAGGAGATCAGGGAACGGTATTCTTCTCTCAATGATATGGAAAGGCAGCATATCCACAAAATCCTTGATCAGTCCGGGTGGAATATTTCCAAAAGCGCAGCCATCCTGGGAATTGACAGGTCCACCCTGTATAATAAAATCAAGCGTTACAAACTGATATCCCCCCGTGGCTGATATTCCGGCCGTGCCAGAGGGCAACACCATCCTTGTCTCTCCCGTGGGGAAAATAGCTCCCTGGATTACCAGGGCCATCGCCGAAAATATGGAAGAAGTTTTTGGGTTTAAAGCACGGATAATCCCTTTATTGGATGATATTTCATTTGCCTTTGATCCGGATCGGAACCAATACCATTCCACCCTTATTTTAGAGGAACTTGCTGCCCTGTGTCCCAAGGTTGGGCTCAAGGTGGTGGCTGTTACCAAAGAAGATCTTTTTCTTCCGATTTTGACCCATGTTTACGGAGAGGCTCAACTGGGGGGGACAGCCTGTATTATTTCCATTTCAAGGCTCATAACCGGATCTGATATGGGGGGTGTGAACAGCGGTGCAGGCAGAATTGTCAAGGAGGCCATCCATGAGCTGGGACATTGTTTTGATCTGCGCCATTGTGAAGATGATACATGTATAATGCATTATTGCAGGAAGCTGGCGGATGTGGACAAAAAATCAAACCAATTTTGCCGGTATTGTAATATTTTTCTGTCCGACAATATCAGGGCCCTTGGGGAATGAACTCTTTTACCAGCTCATCCCAGGAAACACCTGGCAGGTTACCGTAGATATCTGATATCAGGGCCCCACCGTCTGCTGCTTTGAGCTGGGTTACTTCTTCAAGAAATCCATAGAGATGCGTTACAGAGGCATCTGTAAATTTTTTGGCCGTATCCA
>DAOWDR010000363.1 GCA_030638935.1 Desulfobacteraceae bacterium
CTTTTTTGGATCCACATTTTACAGGAAACACTTTGAAGAGGCCGGGGTTTTCCCGGGGGATATAAAATCCCTGGACGACCTGTTCCGCCTCCCCTTTACCACGGGTAAGGATCTCAAAAAAGGATATCCGTGGCCCCTGCTGTCGGTTCCGGAAAAAAAGGTGGTCAGAATCCATGCCTCCTCGGGCACCACGGGAAAACCAACGGTTGTGGGCTATACCCAAAATGACATAAATACCTGGGCCGAACTCATGGCCAGAAGTTTTTCAGCAGCAGGTGCCACTAATAAGGATATACTCCACAACGCATTTGGCTACGGCCTGTTTACAGGGGGCGTTGGAGCCCACTACGGTGCAGAAAAATTAGGGATGGCCGTGATTCCTGTTTCCGGGGGCAACACCAAGCGCCAGATCACCATTATGCAGGATTTTAAACCCACCATCCTCAGCGGCACCCCTTCCTATATTCTGCATCTTGCAGAAGTAGCAGAGGAGATGGGGGTTGATTTTAAGGATCTGCATTTTAAAGCAGGTATTTTCGGTGCAGAGCCCTGGACAGAAAATATGCGGGCGGAACTTGAGGCCAAACTCCATTTAAAGGCAATTGATATTTACGGCTTGAGTGAGGTCATGGGGCCAGGGGTTTCCATAGAATGCCATGAAGAGCAAAAGGGTCTCCATATATTTGAAGATCATTTTATTGTTGAAATCATTGACCCAAAGACAGAAGAAGTCCTTCCCCACGGAGAAACAGGAGAACTGGTTTTCACCTCAATCACCAAGGAAGCCTTTCCTGTAATCCGGTATCGCACCAAGGATATAACCTCCTTGAATCCCGTTCCCTGTACCTGCGGCCGTACCCACATCAGGATGAACAAACCCTCGGGCCGAACAGATGACATGCTCATTATCAGGGGCGTTAATGTATTTCCGTCCCAGATCGAAAGTGTTCTCATGGAGACCAAACAAATTCTCCCACATTATCAGTTGGTTGTGGACAGGAAAAACAATTTGGATACCCTTACGGTAAATGTTGAAATTGATGAAAAATTGTTCAGTGACGATATCAAGGGCCTCCAGACAATGGAAAATAGCATTTCCAGCGATATTAAAGAATATTTAGGGGTATCGGCAAAGGTTAGGCTTGTGGAACCCAAAACCATCCAAAGAAGTCAGGGCAAAGCCGTCAGGGTAATTGACAACCGGAAACTATAAAGAAGAGGAGAACCCATATGCTAGCAAAACAGATATCCATATTTATTGAAAACAAAGAGGGCAGACTCGCAGAGGTCACTGCAATCCTCAGGGATGCCAATGTGAATATCAGGGCATTGTCCCTTGCCGACACAACTGATTTTGGCGTATTGAGGCTCATTGTCAATGACAATGAAAAAGCTGAAGCAGCATTGAAAAAGAAGGTTTTACCGTGGGAATAACCCAGGTACTTGCCGTTGAAGTCAGTGATGAACCAGGCGGACTGAACAAGGTGCTGGATCCTTTATGCGAACTGGGTGTCAATGTGGAATACATGTATGCTTTTGCCAATCCCCAGTGCAAAAATGCCATCATGATATTCCGGTTTGACGATCCTAAAAAAGCATTGGAAATACTTGCAGAGAAATCAATCAAGGTGATCAGTGGAGAGGAGATCAGCAATCTTTAAAAAATAAATGTTCACCGTGGAGGTACAAAAAACAGATGATTTTTGCACCTCCACGGCCTTTACGCTTTCGGATTCGCAACATCTTTGTCAAGGGGAAGCTTAATTAAAAAACTGGACCCTTTACCCGGGCCGGAATCCACTTCAATATGGCCCTTGTGATTTTCCGTAATAATAAAATAGGAAACAGCCAGTCCCAACCCTGTTCCATCCCCCACATTTTTTGTGGTAAAAAACGGCTCAAACACCCTTTTCCTTGTATTTGCCTCCATGCCCGGGCCATTGTCCCTGATTTGAATGCAGATATAAGTATCTTCCTGAAATATTTTCAAAACAAAACAAGGAGAATCTATTATTTCCATGCTCATCATGGATTGGGCACCATTGGACAAAATATTAAAAAACACCTGCTGAAGTTCACTGGCTTTACAAAAAACCTTAGGCAATGCCTGGGCATATTTTTTTTTGATACCTATTTTTTTAAAATCAAATTTCTTTTTCAGATTATAATCGCTTTCAGCAAGTTCAAGTGTCTGGTCCAACAAAAGACAGACATCTTCGGGAATAAAACCCGAGGAGCTTTTCCGGGAAAAAGACAGCATGTTCGAAACTATGGCAGCAGCCCGTTTGCCTGCATCCATAACGGAATCAATCATTTTATAGATCTCCCGCTTGGCCATATAGGTTTCAAGGGCATCAAGTTCTATTCCAACCTCCCGGGCTGCAGCGATATTGGCAGGCAGCTTGGTTCCGAGCCGGTTTTGGATCACCTGGGAATTTTGCAAAATCCCGGCCAGGGGATTGTTGATTTCATGGGCCATACCTGCTGCCAGCCCGCCAAGGGATACCATTTTTTCCGATTGCACCATCATCTCTTCAAGCTTTAATTTTTCATCTCCCTGCTTTTTAAGACTCAAAGCTTCAATCAATGCCACTGCCATCATTTCGGCAGATTCCTTGTCTCCTGCATCATACCCGTTTTCCTTTCCGGCAAAAGCCACGATTCCTTTCACCTTGGACCCAAGCTTTATGGGCACACCAAGAAAAGAGTCTATGGGAATATGGGCTTCAGGCATTTCCATAAAATCAGGATGGGAACCAGGATCATTGGATATCACGGAAACATCCTCGAGAATCACCCTGGACAGGATACCGTTGATAGGCTTCACCTTTATTACATTTCCCATTGTATGGTCGTCTGAGACCCCGTCAAAGATAGCCAAAATATCCAATTGACCGGGATCATCTTCGGACAGTTCGCCGATAAAACAATACCTGCTGGGAAGAATTGTAAGGGCAATGGGAATAAATAATTCGGCAATTTCCCTATAGGAATGGGCAAGCATGGATTTTTGAAAAAATGTATTTACCGAAGAAATCACCATGCTTTGATGAAGAATTTTCTTTTCATTTACCTCTTTTAATTGAATTTCATCTTCAAGATTTTTATTGGTCAACGCCAGATCGTTTATTTTATCCTGAATCGCATCCCGCATGGATGCAAAATTACGGGAAAGCTCGCCAACCTCTCCTACTCCATTTTGTTCAATTTCTTTTTCAAGATTCCCGGCAGCAATTTCAGATGCCGCTTGTGCCAGTTTGGTCACAGGCTGCATCAATTTATTAATCAGGAAAACAAGAATAACTGCAAGGAGCAGAGTTATAGTAAAGGTAAAATACAGCATTTGGGTTCGAAATCCGGCAAGTTTTTTCTCAATCAGACTGGTGGAGTAGACCACCTTCATTTTGCCTAGTTTAATACCTTTGTGATAAATAAAAAAATTTTTATGGATATCAATACCATTGGCTTCAAATTCCCTCTTAAGATGAACGTCAAGGTCAATATCAGCTTCCTTGACCTCGATACTTTTCATATTTTGATCATCAAAAAAGGTTTCCAGGTTAACCCTTAGCATCTCTTTATCCACATTATAAAGGGGTCTGGCATTAACAAGCCGCATCATATATGCAGCCTTATCAATTTTTGTACGGAGGCTTTGAAGTTCCAGGGTTCGAATTTGTTCGGTGATATAGAAACACAAGAACAGATTAATGATACTGCATGCAAAGACGACAACTGTGATAATTCTTGATCTCAGGCCCATTTATTTTTTCCCATGCAACACTTTATTAGAGCTTTCGGGCTTATCATTACACAGATTTATTGATTAGACAAGGGCGGTATCATCCATGGTAACCTTTCTTACAAGGGCCCGGTAATCTGCCGAGGCAATGGAGCCCGGAGCAAATTCGAAAATTGATTTTCCAAAGGAGGGAGCCTCGGATAGGCTTTCACTGTATCGAATAGGGGAACACACATATTCCGGATATAATTTTTTAAGTTCGGAATACAGTGTTTGCGGCCCTTTTATCCGGGTATCTAAAAAAGTGGGGACAATATATTTTAAACTGATTTCCTTTCTATATTTCTGTATGGAACCAAGGCTTTTCATAAATTCAGAAAGCCCGTGCAAGGGCATTACTTCAAGGGCCACAGGCACCAATACTTCCGTGGCATAAAACAAAACATTGACGATCAGCTGGTCCCAGCCAGGAGAGGTATCTATAAGAATAAAATCATACTGACTCTCCAGGGGTTTCATGGCTTCAGCCAGGGTCCATTCAGCACCGAAACTTTTTCTGTCAATAATCCGTTTCACCCCTGCAAGGGATTTTCCACCACCCAGTATCCATAAATTTTTTCTGGCATTGACAACGCACTCCTCCGGAGTCAATTCCTTGGTCAAAAGCTCTGTTAAACCGGCCGTGGGTTTTTTCCCTAGAATATAGGAGGACTGTCCCTGGGTATCCGTATCCACCAGCAACACCTTGTACCCGGCCAGGGCAAGCCCTGCACCAAGATTAACACTGGTGGTTGTTTTCCCAACCCCGCCTTTGCTGAGGGTTACACAAATTTTTCTGGTTTTAGCCCTGTAATCCTCTTTTTCATCAGGGCTGTCATGCAACTGATCAATCAATACCGGAAATTTAAACTTGCAAGATCGACAGGTTGCAGAAACATTTTTTCCAGAATCAATATGTACTTTGATTAGGTCTATATTTACTTTATGCTTTCTGGCACACTTCGGACAGACAACAATCACCACTATCCCTCCTTTTTCAATTCCTTAAGAATAGCATCAACAACAATACTTGCAATCCGTTTCATGGAAATAGGAGGACCGGTTTCAGGCGTTACCCTGACATGAACATTTGCCTTACCTTTCCAGATCTCAACAGATACATTGTCCTTTGAAATTTTCCAGGATTCCTCCGACTTAACAACTAATCTTTCCTTATCTATCCCATCAGTATTACGATAAATAAGACAATCTAATTCCCGGGTCCTGTTTGCAAACTCTTTGTCATCATGACCGAGAATGCTGTCCATGATATCTTTTTTTTTAGTCATTTTTCTTTCTTTTGAATCTTGCTTATGTTTCGATCATTGTCTTCAAGGGCCCGGGCCTTCATCTGTGAAAGAATTTCATCCAAGGCTTGGCTTTGTCCGGCCTGAAGTTCTAACCATTGCACCCCATATTGCAATGGACCGAACTCCGAGAATGAACAATGGATAACCTTTCCGGTTAGACCACTAATACTGGTGTTTGCCAGTATCAATTCACAATCAACCAAAATTTCATCTGCTTCCAAATTTAGTTGACTATCAGGGCTGATACCAATTCCTCCCTGGCTGATATTGGACACTAAATACTTTTTTTGTTTAATAAGAACATGAACAGATTCATTTTCAGAAATGGGAACACGAAAAATTTGACGAACCAGTGTACTAGATTTTTCTCCCTCGGATATGAGTTGAAACTCAATTGACTCGTTTTTCATTGGCCACCTTCCCCACCGGCAAACTATAATTTTAGCCAAATTTATGACAAATAATATACACCGCAGCCAGAAACATACCAGTTATACCAGGTCCGGGCAAGAAAAATCGGTAGCTCCCATTGAAAAACGAAAAGGTGCAGAGCTTAACAGCCCTGCACCTTACGGTAAAGCTTATTTCGTCCTAGGGCTTAGTGTCCGGCTACTGCAGCAATAACGCCTTTCAGAGCAGGATGGGCATACATAAGGATCAAAGATACAACAAGTGCATAAATACAAAGAGACTCGATCATGGCAAGACCGATCAGCATATTAACCTGGATTTTACCAGCAGCTTCAGGGTTTCTTGAAATACCACTCATTGCACCAGCAAGACCCAGACCCTGACCAATACCACAACCAAATGCGGCAATACCGATTGCAAGACCTGCTGCCCATACACTACCAACTAGAAATTCCATGTTTTACTCCTTATTACAATTAATTAATATAAAAATAACGGGGCTTCTTCCAAGTTCCCGTAAAACAGCCTTATTAATGAGCTTCCTCTATTGCGCCTGCAATGTACATGGTTGCCAAGAGAAAGAATACAAATGCCTGTACCAGGGCGACAAAAGAGCCCAGGGCCATAACCGGAAGCGGTGCCAAAAACATACCGCCCAGGCCCAGAAGGATTCCAACAACCAGCTCATGACCTGCCATATTTCCAAAAAGACGGAAGGTAAGGGATAGAACCCTTGCAGAATGCCCGATAACCTCTATGGGAAAGAACAAGGGAATCATTGCAGGTACAGGACCTAAAAAATGTTTTATATATTTAATGCCATGCCTTTGAACACCAATGACATGACTCCAGGAGACTGCAATAAGTGCCAGTCCAAGAGTGGTATTGATATTGGCTGTGGGAGGGAAAAAAGCAGGGACAAGTCCCATGAGATTTCCCAAAAGAACAAATAAAAATATGGTTAAGACAAGGGGAAAGGATTTTCTGCCTTCGTCCCCTGTAACGGTTACCATGAACTCTTCAAGACCTGAAATCAGAACTTCAAATACATTCTGAGCAGTCTTTGGAACCATGGAAACGCTCTTTCCAGCAATCCAGCCAAAAAATATCAAGACAATCATAGCCAACCACATATAGGTAACATGTGGATTTGCAGCAGCCCACTCTTCCATTCCCAGCACTCCAAACACTGACGTTAGTAACAAATATGGATGTTCCACCTTATACCGCCTCCTTGAAAAATAATCTCGTTAACTCAAGCAATGTTGCCAGAAACATGCTTGCAACAACCACCGAAAGGCCCGCCAAAAGTCCTAACGGATGAACAATATGGTTTGATATAAGCAGAAAAATAAGTCCCCCGCTTATCGCAAATCGGATATAATATTTTACTAGAACATTCCCCACAAGGGAACGCCCCTTTTCTGAAACAACCTCGGGACTTAAATTATTAATAACAGTTTTCTTCAAAAGCTGAAAATTCACGGCTACGATCAGCCCGCCCAGCAAAACGCCCAAAGAGACCTTTGTCGGGGTTGTCATCAAAGCCAATGAACTGGTCGCCATCATCAGCAGCCAATTGGTTTTGGTAACAAAATTAACAATTTTTTCAAGATCCTGCATTAATACTTCTGCCCTTTTTTCCCTGCCCTGACAATATTGCTGAAGCCTGCGGCAATACCGAATGCCAGCCCCACAAATAACAGAACAGGTTCTGTCTCAAATTTTTTATCCAGCCAAATTCCAATTCCAAGGCCAATAAAAATCGAAAGAGCAACCGACATGCCAAGACTGGCAAAATATCCCAATTCTCTTATGGTTTTGCCCGTTTCTTTTTTCATCCTTTTGCCTCTCCCTATTACCCTTTTAGGATCGGTCTTTGACATTACAAAGATCAATTTATCTTGAGAGCAAATACCATATGCTCCCCCTCAAGTCAATGCGAAAAAAGCATTAAATAATATCCAGAAACCCAGTGCTGCTTTCTTGGCTAACTTCGCCTATAACCATTGCATTTATCCCTTTTTTCTCCATCTGGGAAACACAGGAATCCGCCTCTTCTTTTTTCAAACTTATCATAAGTCCCCCCGATGTCTGGGGGTCAAACATCAGGTCAACCAAGGCCCGGTCCATGGAAGGGGAAATTTGTGTCAATTCCTTGAAAAACGCCCTGTTTTTATGGGCTCCTGCCGGGACCAGCCCCATGTTGGCAAAGGTGAGCACATTTTCCAGCAAAGGAACCTTTTGGGAATAAAGGGTAAGATGCTTTTTTGCACCACGGGCCATCTCTATCAGGTGACCGGCAAGTCCAAACCCTGTCACATCGGTACAGGCATGGACCTTAAAGTCTAACATTACCTCTGCTGCGGCCCGGTTGAGCTGGGACATAACCCCAACAGCTTCCCTGATCTGATTTTTTTGGGCAAGCTTTGCCTTGATGGCAGTTGACATAACTCCTGTTCCTATGGGTTTGGTCAGGATAATTGCATCTCCCACCCTGGCATTGGAATTGGTCAGCACCTTGTCAGGATGTACAATCCCGGTTACGGAAAGCCCGTATTTAAATTCCTGGTCATCCACGGAATGCCCCCCAACGAGTACGGCACCGGACTCATTGATCTTGTCCTGCCCCCCCTTTAATGTCTGGGCAAGAACCTCCTCCTCCATGTCACAACTTGGAAAACAGACGATATTCATCACCGTCACAGGAGTTCCTCCCATGGCATAGACATCACTTAGGGAATTTGCCGCAGCAATCTGTCCGAACTCATAGGGATCATCTGTTACCGGTGTCAGAAAATCAAGGGTCTGGATCAAAGCGGTCTGGGAATTGAGTCGAAAGACCCCGGCATCATCGGGTTTGGCAAGTCCCACAATCAAATCCGGATGGGATCGGATATCAAGTCCTGAAACAATACGATCCAGTGTCCCTGGATCCAGTTTGGCCGCTCACCCCGATGAGGTTACTTTCTGGGTTAAAAAAATCTTTTCTGCTTTTTCCATTTACATACTCTTAAATTTAAAATTAATTAGTATCCCATCCGGTCATTTACTTCACTGCCAGCTTAATTTTTCAGTGAAATAACACAGGCAAACCTTCCGGTTTTCTTTTCCTGACGATAGGAATAAAATTTATCTGCATTGCATTGTGTACAGATATCCATTGTCTCAATATTATCTTTTTTCAATCCTTTGTCCAACATTTGATCACAGGACATTTTCCAAAAATCAAAATAGAGCTTGCCCGGCAGTTTATAAGTCCAAAAGGCCTTGGGTATTTCATCCCTATAATTGATAAACTCGGCACAACAGGGCCCAAGTGATGGAGAAATACCCGCCCGGATATTCCCTGGCTGACACTTAAACCGGGTTGTCATAACATCAATGCAGTTACCAATAATATTTTGAACACTGCCCCGCCATCCGGAATGAACATTGGCAATAACCTTTTTTTCATGATCAAACAGGAGAACCCCCTGGCAGTCCGCCACCTGGATCACAAGAGAAATTTCCTGCATATCCGTGACCACGCCATCGGCAATAATAGGTTCTTCTCTGTTTTCCTGTTTTAACACATGGATATTTGTACCATGGACCTGGTTGAGGAAAACAGCCTTTTGGGTCCCCATTCTTGCCAGTATGCGCCGCCTGTTTTCTTCAACGCAAACCGGGTCATCCCCTGAACTCAACCCAACGTTCAAGGAGTCAAAGCAATTGGAACTGACGCCGCCCGACCGTGAAAACACACCATGGACCAAATCGGGAAATCTCTGAAATAATTTAAATTCAAAAACTTTAATTTCAGGCCTCCCCAAAATAAAGCCTGCCGATCCGTTCAATAATCTTTGTGGTGGAAATCCCTGGTTCCAGGACAATTCGCTCCACTTTGCCCCCATTTTCCCGGACAAAGGAGGCCCCGACTATCTGCTCTTCGGCCCAGTCAGCACCTTTCACAAGGATATCCGGGCAAATAGCTTCAATCAACTGCTCCGGATCAGGATCATCAAATAGAACCACATGATCCACAGATTCAAGGGCAGATACTACGCAAGCCCTGTGGGTCTCACCTATAACCGGACGCTTATCTCCCTTGATTTTTTTTACTGAAAGATCGGAGTTGAGTCCCAGCACAAGAATATCCCCAAGCCCGGCTGCCATGGACAGATAAGAGACGTGACCTGCATGGAGGATATCAAAACACCCATTGGTGAAGACAATGCGCTTGTGGCAGGTGCGATACTGATCAGCCAACCCCCTGATTTCATCAAAACCAACTATTTTTTTCTTGTCCATTTGCTTACCCAACTCCCGCCCTTTTGCTTTTTTTTATCCATAAACATCGGATCTTCTGTCAGTGATGCAGGGAATCAATTGACGCACCCGGGTCACTTGTTCCATCTCAATGGTTGCCACAGCTGTCTTGTCATCGGCTCCTGCATCTGCCAGTATCTCACCCATGGGCCCTGCGACCATTGACATGCCAGGAAACACCAAATCTTCATCTGTCCCGATCCGGTTGGCACAGACCATATATAACTGGTTCTCAATGGCCCTGGCCAGGACCAGATGACGCCAGTGATTTTTTCTGGGTTCAGGCCACTGGGCAGATACAATAATCATCCTGGCACCTGCCTGGAGATGCTTGCAGGCCATCTCCGGAAACCTCAAATCATAACAAATCATTAAGCCCATTCGCCCAAGATTTGTGTCAATGGTCACCACCCTGTCCCCGGCCCCATAAAAAAGATGTTCATTGGTCAGCCTGAACAAATGCAGCTTCCGGTACCTTCCTTTAACCGATCCGTCTGTATCCATAAAATACATGGTATTGTAGATACGCCCATCTTCCGACTCGGGAAGGGTTCCGGCAATGGCCATGCCATGGTCCCTGGCAAACCCGGATAAACGCTCCAGGATAGGAACCGTATGGCGGGAATGTTCTTTTAAACACCTATTGTCAAATCCACAGGAAAACAGCTCGGGCAGAACTGCCAGACTGACGCCCCGGGAAGCCAGGTGCTCAAGATTTGCCAAGACCACATCCATATTGGCTTCTATTTGTCCGTTGATGATATCAAACTGGACAACACCTGCTTTAAATATTTTTTTGGAGCCCATGCCCATCCTCTTTTATTAATAACAGCACAACAAAGCCCACCATATAGACTCCCTTTTTTTCCGTCAATCCTTTTTAATAAACCCAAACTAAAGGCCGGCGGTTAACATATTTCCATTATTTTTCCGGTTTATGCAGCACCACAAGGGCATTATGATCACGGCTAACCACCTGCTTGGCCACCCTGGCAGAAACAATTTCAAAACCATCATCCAGTTTGACAATGGCTAACTGCCCAAGACTTAATTTTTTTGTTATTTCTTCATCAACAAATAACTTTTTAATTTTCTTTCCCACGGCAAAATAGTACTGCTCATCGCAATCATCCAGGTTTAAACGGTTTGTTTCAATGAGTTGCCTTGCCTGTGCCAAATTTTCAAGTTTCTGTTTTTCTTTATTAAGTTGTTGGTTCAGTTCCCGGCTAAGTTTTTCTTTGGCCAACTTTTCCTGCATTGCTCTATTTATTTCGGGAGAGGAACTTTTATCTTTATTCTTCTTACGGCCGGCACGTTTTTCGTGCTTGGTCTTCTTAACCTGTTTTTTACTGACAAGCCCTGATTTAAGCAGCTGGTCTTGAAACGATGTGCCCATGATCTTCCTCACTCTTTAGTTATTGTGTTACAATAATATATCCAGGCATAGACATCAAACCTTTAAAAAC
>DAOWDR010000595.1 GCA_030638935.1 Desulfobacteraceae bacterium
AGTTTGCACCCACAAGCCCCATTCCGTCAATAGTGGGTATCCCAAGGGCAGCAGTAAAATTTCCGTCTGAACATCCGCCCGTGGCAATGGAACTTACCTCTACCTCCATTTTTTTGCCCTCAAGGATAATTAAATCAAGAAGTGCCCGGCTTTTCGGAGTGATTTCCATGGGAGGCCTGTCAATTTTCCCTTCAACCGAAATCAGGGCCCCATCCAGTACAGCTTTTTCAGAAAGGGCCTTAAAAAAATCTTCGACCCGCTGTTTTTCTTCAAGTTTTGCAATGCGGACATCAACCGAGGCCGTTGCCTGGTTGGGAATTATGTTGATTTTGTCTCCGCCGTTGACAACCGTGACTTGGGCAGATATTCCCCTGGCCGGGTCATTGAGCTTATCAATGGCAATGATCTGGTTGGCCAGTTCCACCACGGCATTGATTCCCTTGTCCGGGTCCGCACCTGCGTGGGCTTCTTTGCCCGTAACATTTACATGGAACCAGCCCCCGCCTTTTCTCTGGGAAACCAGTCTGTGCCCGGGGCGGCAGGGCTCAAACACAAAAACCCGGCGGCTTTTTTTTGCCGTGGACTTGATCCACTCCTTTGATGCTTTGGAGCCGGTTTCCTCATCCCCGTTAAAGGCAACACAAACGGACGTCTTATCCAGAACACCCTCTTTTTTTAAGGTTTCCAATGCATGGAGCACAACCAGAAGCCCGCCTTTCATGTCACAGACCCCGGGTCCCAGGGCTTTGTCACCCTGGATGGAAAACTGGCGTTTCTCAACTTCTCCAAAGGGAAATACCGTATCCATATGACCCAGAAACATCAGGTCATATACAGGATTATCCCCGTCGTCATTGCTGCCGCCGGCTGCGCCATCAATGCCTTCATCAATTCTGTCATGGGTACCATGGCCGGATACCGCTTGGAGACAGGGAACCTTTGTCTCTCCCAAAAAAAGGATTTCCGTTGTAAGACCAATGGCTGAAAACCGTTTCTGGAAAAATCGGGCCACCCTTTGGATTCCGGGCAAATGGTCCGAGCTTGAATCTATATTTACAATGGTTTGAAAATCTTCTAAAAATTTATCATATGCATTAAACATCATGGAGTCCTATACAGCCTATTAAAAAATCAGGTACGCCGGGCCAGCTTGGGATTCATTTCATCCCTGAACCAGTCGGAAAATAGATTGATGGCAACCACCAGCAGGATCAGGGTGGCACCGGGAAAAACCACCATCCACCACATGCCGGCATAGACATAATTTTTCCCAATAGCTATCATCATGCCTAGGGAGGGTTCGGTGATGGGTGTGCCCACGCCTAGAAAACTTAAGGTGGCTTCAAGCATGATGACAACAGCCAGGTCCACTGCCATGAGCACCATAACCGGGGGCATGGCATTGGGAAGGATATGTTTGAACAAAATTCTAAAATCCCTTGCACCCGATGCTTTTGCCGCCGTAATATAGGCGTTTTCCTTGACTTCCAGAACACTTCCCCTGATGGTGCGGGCATATTTCACCCACCCTGCAATGCAGATGGCAAAGACCACCGTCCAGATATTCCGGCTTTCAAAAACTCCCAGCAGCAATATGGCCAGAAGGGTGGTGGAAAATGAAAATACCGTATCTGCGATTCGCATTATAAAGGAGTCCAGGATTCCGCCGTAGTAACCCCCAAGCATCCCCAGGATAATCCCTAGGATGCTGCAAATGGTCACTGCGGAAAATCCCACCAAAAGGGATGTTCTCAATCCGTAAAGGATGGTGGATAAAATGCCCCGGCCCTGGTCATCCGTGCCCAGGGGAAATTGCATGTTGCCTGTGTCCATCCATGCCGGGCTAAACAAAAAATTTGCAAGGTCGATGTTCTTTAAATCATAGGGATCCATGGGGGCCAGCATGGGGGCAAACACGGCACAAAAGATGAACAGGAGCAGGAGAACCGCCCCGATGATGGCAGATGGATCCTTGAAAAAGCTGTTCAGATGTTTTGATTTTTTTATTAATTGGATCATGGTATCCCTAGTCATATTGAATTTTTGGGTTGAGCCATGCATAGAGCAGGTCTACAAATATGTTGATGGAGAGGATGATAAATGCCGCCAGCATGATATAGGTGACTATCACTGGCTGGTCCGTCTCAAAAATGGAAACCAGAAGCAGGTTGCCCATGCCCGGCCATTGGAAAATGGATTCGGTGACAATGGAAAAGGCAATGAGCTCTCCAAAACTTAAGCCTGCAATGGTGACAACGGGAATAAGTACATTTCTCAAAGCATGCTTTACAATGACCTTAAAAGGAGAAAGCCCCTTTGCCCAGGCCGTCTTGATATATTCTTCGGAAAGAACCTCCCGCATGCCGGCCCTTGTCAGTCGTAGGATCACCGCAAGCTGGTATCCGGCCAGGGTAAGCGCCGGCATGATAATATGTTTCAACCCGTCCATGGTGAGAAAACCGGTCCTCCAGGAACCGATCTGCACCGTGTCCCCCCGGCCAAAGGGCGGGAGCCATTCCAGGTAAACGGCAAAAAGCATCACCCATAAAATACCCATGAGAAAGGTGGGGATTGATATCCCGCCAAGGGAGCCTGCCATGATGAGTCGTGACAAAAACCCGTCGGGTTTGATGGAGACGATCACACCCAGAAAGACCCCGGCTGAAAGGGAGATCAAAATGGCGGTGAGTGCCAGTTCAAATGTTGCCGGGAACCTCTCCAGGATGGTGTCAAGGGCATCCACCTGGGAAATATAGGACTTGCCGAAATCCCCCTTCATGGCATTACCCAAAAACTTTGCATACTGGACATAAAAGGGCTTGTCCAGGCCATAGACAATTCTGACATGTTCCCGCTCCTGCTGGGTGGCATATTTGCCGGCCAGCATCAGCACCGGGTCTCCTGTAAACTTGAAGAGCAGGAAGCAGATAAATGAGACTGCCAGCAGAACCATGATGCCCTGCATTAATCTTTGAACAATATATCTTGCCAATTTAAATCCAGTTCAGGGGCTGGGTCCCAACGGACCACCAGCCCCTTGTCGTTAAATGTTGGTAAATGTTTATTTTTTAATTTCTTTTGCCACGATCCACCGGTCCGGCCGGGGGGTGAATTTTATATTGGAGGCCTTTAACATGGCATAGACATCCTGCTGGTAATGTAAGGGAATCCAGGCCACATCTTCAACTGATTTTCTATTGATGGCCTGGAGCGCTGCTTCCCGTTCTCCTCGATCCAGAATTGAAGCAGAAGCAATGATCTTTCCATCCAGGGCTGCATTGGAGTACATACCGCCATTGTAGGTGCCCATTCCCTTGTCGGCATCCACAGAGTGGATGAGCATCTGGGCGGAACGACCCAGGTCATAGGAGCCGTCAAACCATCCAATAAGATAAAAGGGATGTTTGTAGGAGGTAAGCTCATCAAAGAAAATTGATTTGGGTTTTACATCCAGGGTTACGTTAAGGCCGATTTTGGATAGATATTTTGCAATGGCCTCGCAGATCTGTTTGTCATTGATATATCGGTCATTTGGGCCTGCAATGGTAATGTCAAATCCGTTTTCATAGCCGGCTTCCTTTAAGAGAGCCTTGGCTTTTGCAGGATCATAGGGCAGTCTTTTTAAAGAAGGGTCATAACCGATTGTTGCAATATCCGGTATCTGGGCTGCAGGGGTTGCCTGGCCGCGCATGATGGTCTTTATGATTTCATCTTCATTGATGGCCATGGCAAGGGCCTTTCTTACCCGAATATCTTCATAGGGGGTGCCCTTTTGATTTCCTATGCCCATGTAGATGCATCTACGGGCAGGTCTGGACACAATCTCAATGGCCGGATTTTGTTTGATCCTATCAATCATGGGCACGGGGACGCCGCTCAGGAGATCAACCTGGCGGGCGGCAATTGCGGCAAACCGTGTTGCACCCTCTGTGATGGGTTTGATTTCCACTGTTTTAAATTCAGGCGCACCTTCCCAATAGTCCATATTGGCTTCCATTTTAATATAGGAGCCCTTGACCCACTCGGCAAATTTGTAAGCACCGGTTCCAATTGCACGGGTGTTGTAATCACCGGAATCTCAGCAGC
>DAOWDR010000682.1 GCA_030638935.1 Desulfobacteraceae bacterium
AAAATACCCATGGGCGATAGTACCTGGCGATTTTCAGTTCAAGAGGGTGTGTTTGACGGGGATGGATTTGACCGTTGTGTCTTTACACTTCCCCCAGACAAAGGTGAACTAAAGGCTTTGCCAGGTTCCGGCAAGCTAGAACTTTTGTGGGATGAACATGAGCCATATGCTTTAACCTTGCTGATTCCGGATGATTTAAGGGCCTTGGATGATCATCTTGCTTCTGTTGATTTAACCGCCTGGATTCGTACCGGTTTAGAGCGCTTTAGGGGGGCAGGTATAAGGGTGAATGTGGATTATTATTCCGATGACTGGATCATTGACCATAGTGTTTTACGGGACACCAAAGCTTTGACAGGAAAAGGGATATTTTTTGATGGAACGGTTTTATGAGTAAATTGATGGAAAATTAAGCAGTAAATTTAAGGAAAACAAGGAGTAAAAAATGGCAATCACACATCCGCCGTTGATAAAGGCAACACCAGGTGATCCTATTACTTCCGAGGCCTGGAATAATTTGATTGATTCAATCAAAATCCTATATGAAAAGCATAATCAATCCACCAGTCAATTGACAATTGCGGTGATGGATGATGGGGATAATCATGTGATAAAAAATGCCCAGATAACCGTCACATCGGAAAAAATACCTCCTATAATTGCCAGGTATGCCGGGGCAGATATTAAAAAATATATTGTGACGGATATCTCCCATGGCAATTATACATTGTTTGTTGAAGCGGAAAACTATGCCCTTGAAAAAAGAGAACTTGTTATTCCGGAAAGCAGTGAACCTGTAGATATCAATATAGAAATGACAAAGACGGTACAGCAAAGACAGGTTGACAATTATTTTGGGCTCAGCCTGGTTGCCGGGGACACTGCCATAAAAGAAGCGGGTTTCCTTTTGAATAGAATTATCGACAGCCACGGTAAGGAGTTGACCCAGGCAGATATAAAGGATGCAGGCCCGGGAATCAAAGTGCTCAATCAGGTTCCTGAAGCAGGATTGATCCATAGGGTAGGTGGACCTATGGCACTGATGGTTTCAGCCAAGGCTGCGGTGGAACAACGGGTGAAAGTGCCGGACCTTAAGGGCCTTAGCCTCAATGAGGCCAGGGTTGCCTTGGAAGATGTCGGCCTGGTATTGGGTGAAACAAATACAATTTCATCGAAATAAAATGAGGTGAATTAAAATGGCAGGGATAACAACTTATAATTTGATGGGTCGGCCATCGGCAGCAATTGATGCCAGGGCCTTGAAGGTAGCTGTCCGTGATACCTCGGAGTTGCAGGAAAAAATTGATCTGTCCAAGTATGTTGACATGGAAAGGGTTAATCCAACCCGCCTGGTCGTTGTTGATCAATTTCCAAAGGCAGGAGAACAGGTCCCGGCGGGTACCCCTGTGATGCTTACTTTTATGTCAAAAGATTCGATTCCGGTTGCAGATATTGCAGATTTGAGTGAGGCCGTAAAAGGAAAATATGCAGGTGCTGATGTGAAAATGATCACCGATGATGTTCAGTCAGATGTGGAAATAAAAAAAGTGTTAACTGACAAAACAGAATATATTGAAATGAGCTCAACACAAAAAGATGCCGTAAGAAAATATGCTGTGGACAAGGGAATAGTCGAGTCAGATGCTAGTGAAGAAACAATAGCAGCCGTCCATAAAGATTTGACTTTTATCTATAATATTTAGGTGATGGTGGCAATGTGGCAAAAATCAATTACGAAATGGTTGTTTCGGAAACCGGATATACAGGCGTCGGTTGGCAGGCCCATTGGGGTTGGGAAAATTTTATTAATTATAATTTGGATTCCAAGTCAGGGGATACAACTAAGTTAATTGAACAACACATACCCCAAAATGCAAAGGTTCGTATTGTTTCAGGCTCTTTAATTGGTTCTGCCCACGACGGTCTTTTGAGAAATTTTTCAGGGACCTCTGTATCTGCAAGTGCCATAGAATATGAAACTTCCACTACAGGTGATGAGGCAGGTCAGACTATTGTGAAACCGGCAGGCGAATCATTAAAGGCCTTTATCCTTGATTTTGGCGGCATCCGGAAAATAAAAGCACTTGCCCTTGCAGAGGTGGACGGAAAACTTCCAAATATTGCCATGGTACTCCCCTGGATGGGGATTGAATTTGGTAATAAACCACTTTTCCCCTATGAAGAGACTCTAGAGCTGGATGATCCTGGTAAAAGCAATGTCAGTTTTACAGAGGTGGAAACCGCAAAATTGTTTGTGCAATTTGCAGGCGGGGTAACCGACCCGCCGGGCCAGGAAGGGGATAGAACAGATGAAGTTCTGGACAAACTTTCCATTATCAGTAGCACAATGCCGTTAAATACAAAAGTAGCCGTTGGCAACAGGCCCCCTTTTCATACCTATGCAGGGGAATTAAAAAAGGATACACCTCTTCCTGAATTTTCAGAAGAACTCAATGCCTACCTTGACCAGATCAGGGCAGCAGGAGCTGCGGCCGTGGATAATTTTCCTTTGATGATAACAATGGATGCTCCAGGCAAAATTGAGCTGGGCGATTTCCAGCTTGTCTACGACCTGGAAGCCACTGCTGAATGGGGAGATTCCAATAGACAATCCCTGAGCTTTGATTGCCGGGGGGAACAAAATTTAAATTTAAAGTTTCCCGACAGCAGTTCTAATGATTGGCAGATACAAAGTATTAGTATGGATGTGATACCGGAATTTCCGTCATGGCGTACCTTTCCAAGGGATATCCCGGAGATAGCTGATAAAATATCCGCAAGTGTGGAGTCTGATCTAAATATTGCCCAATGTTTATCCATAAAAGAAACAACCCTATTATACGGTATGGGAATATTTGTTTCTGCCAATGGTGAAAACAGTGAAATTTTAATTGAGATTCAACACGATAAACAGGGCGAGCCTGACAATATATCTGTTCTTGAGGAAATTGTCTCAATTACTGCCAATGAAAAGGCGGTTTGGGTGGATGTCATGTTTTCAAAACCTTTGTCTGTTGTGGCAGGAAAAGAGATGTGGTTTGTGATGAAATCAAAACTGGGCCGGCTGTCTGTGGTTCTTGATGGGGATTCAAAAGAGAAAGCGGTTTTGTTTAATCGCAATAGTGCGGGATATAAAAAATTTCCTTATAAAAACGGCAAATTATCCATTTC
>DAOWDR010000110.1 GCA_030638935.1 Desulfobacteraceae bacterium
CGTCAGGACGAGTATGTGGAATTGTCCAGCATCCCAACCATGGTAAACCTTATATCAAATGTGTGCAAAGCTCTGATATAATGAATTTTTTACCGGTTTAAGGAGGCGAGAAGTTTTGATGATACTCATCTGTAAGGCAAGTATATTTGGACCCAAGGAGGTTGGTGAGTCCGATGTTCTCATCGGGGGCAACCAGATTCTGGCCATTGAAAAAAATATTAATCCCAAACTCTTGCCCGGGGATGTAAAGGTTATTGATGCGAGGGGCATGGCTGTGGTTCCCGGCTTTATCGACGGGCACCAGCATTTTACCGGGGGCGGGGGTGAAGACGGATTCAAGTCCAAAGCCCCTGAGATGCAGCTTTCCATGAACATTGCCAACGGGGTCACCACGGCTGTGGGGCTGTTGGGAACAGATTCATTGACAAGATCTGTGGAAAATCTTTATGCCAAGACCCAGGCCTTTAACGCAGAGGGTATGACAGCCTTTATGCTCACAGGGTCCTATTGGCTGCCTTCACCCACCATCTGCGGTTCCGTGGGCAGGGATATGGTTTATCTTTCACCTGTCATCGGGGTAAAGCTTGCCATGGCCGATCACAGGGGACCGATTTTTGATGAAAAAGATCTGGCAACTTTGGCCTCTGAGGTGAGGGTGGCAGCTTTGGTTGCCAATAAGCCCGGAATCATAACCGTGCATATGGGCATGGATTACAATGGCATGGACCAGATCTTTGAAGTGGTAAAAAAATATGGCATCCGGCCGGATATATTTGTCCCCACCCATGTTAACAGGAAAAACTCCAAGCTCAGGGACCAGTCTTTGGAATTGGCAGCAAAAGGTGCAGTCATTGATGCCACCTGCGCAAATGCTTTGCCGGGTGAGAATGGCCAAAACCATTCGGCAGCCGATTTCGCCTGTCTGGCCCATGATAATGGTTTATTTGAGCATGTCTGCTTCAGCTCAGATGCAGGCGGATCTCTGCCCCAATGGAATGGGGACAAAAGCAAAATTTTAAGCATGGGTATCGGGACGCCTGCATCCCTGCTTTTTGAGCTGAAGCAGCTGGTGTTGGTAAAGGGAATAGCACTTGCCAAGGCATTGCAGCCCCTTACCACGACCCCGTCAGGGATCTACGGTCTGAAGGGGCAAAAAGGGGAAATAGCTGTCGGCGCCCATGCAGACCTCCTGGTGCTGGATGGGGATACCCTTGAGATCAGGGATGTTATGGCAAAGGGGCAATTCATGATGAGAAATAAAAAATTAGTGAAAAAAGGGTATTTTGAATAATTTTATCAACCCGATTGGATTAAACCGCTTGGACCAGACAGATTGGACCAGACAGATTGAATCAGAACTAGCAGATCAGGGCAGAGAAAAAAATGATTGTATATTTTAATGAACAGTTCATGGATAAAGAAAAGGTCTGCATTTCACCCGATGACCGGGGATTTTTGTTTGCAGACGGCCTATACGAGGTGATCAGAAGCTATAAGGGATCTCTTTTCAGGGCCAAAGAACATTTGAACCGCCTCAGCTATGGAGCCGTCCATTTGAAGCTTGGGAGGACCGATTTTTCAGAGTTGGAAGAGATCGCCGGGGAACTCATAGTAAGAAACGGCCTTGAATCAAAGGATGCCACCATCTATTTCCAGGTGACAAGGGGGGCAGCCAAACGGTCCCATGCCTTTCCCCATCCCCTTCCTTCCCCCACAATCTACGCTGTTGCCTCAATATTTGATCCCGGTCCGGCCGGGAAAAAAAGAGAAAAGGGCATTCACATCATCACCATTGCCGACACAAGATGGGCCAGATGCGACTTGAAAACCACCGCCCTGACCCCCAATATTCTGGCCAACCAGGTTGCGGTTGAAAATGGGGCCCAGGAAGCCATTTTCATCAGGGACGGAGTCATGCTGGAGGGCACCCATTCCAATTTTATGGCCGTGTTTGACAATGTTCTAGTCACAGCGCCGTTGTCAAATTATATCCTGGGAGGCATCACCAGAAAATTTATTTTTGAACTCTGCGCCAGGGAAAACATAAGCGTGGAAGAACGGCCCATATTTGAAAAAGATATCCACATGGCCACGGAGATGATGATTGTGGGCACAACCACCGAGGTCACTTCCATTGTCAGGATGAATGACATTATTTTCAGGGACGGCAGGCCAGGACCCGTTGCCAGAGCTCTCCAGGAAGCTTACACCAGTGAGATTAAGATTATAAAAAATTTGCATGCAAATAAATGATTAAAAACCAATTCCCACATTTGGGCTGATCATTTCTAAAAAAACCGGGAAATCGTCAAATCGAGGGGGGCTGTCTTTATGGGATACTGAACTTCATTCAAAGCTTGGTTTTCATGGTCTCATAGGCTCTTTGGATTTCCAGAAATTTTTCATTGGCCAGATCTGAAAATTCTTCACCCAGATGGGAGACCTTATCCGGGTGGTATTGTTTTATCTTTTTTTTATAGGCTGTCTGGATTTCCTTTAATGTGGCATTGGCACTAACCCCTAAAATATCATGGGCAGATTTGAAAGAAGGCGAACCATTGCCTCTGTCAAATTGGTTATTCTCTGTTTCGCCATTGCTTTTGGAAGAGGCCTGTCCTGGGTTGGACCTGTTATTATAGGACCTTTTAGCCTGATTTATGGAGGATTTTTGAGTCCCATTGATATGTTTTTTTTTAAAGAAAAACCAGGGGAGTTCTCCATATCGGATCAAATGGATAATGGTCCAGAGAACAACTCCGTCATCAATCCATCCCACATAGGGCAGCAAAAGGTCAGGGATAAGATCCACCGGACTGATCAGATAGGCCAGGCCAAACAGAATTAAAATTATTTTTAGGTACAGGCTCATTAAGAATATCAGTCCTGGTTTAGGACATCAATCATGGTAAAAAGATTATTTTTTTTGTTTTCCTTTAAGAGAATCTTTTTGCTCAAAAACAGGACGGCATCAAAGGTGCCGCTGACATAGATATCCCTGCCGTTGATATTGTGTTTGATTTCAAAGAGGGAAGATCCGTCTTCTGCAGTGAGGGTGTAGGTATGCCACCCATGTCCGGACAGGTGTTCTCTGGGAATACCCCATTGTTTTTCCTGAACTTGGGGGTCCCTGATCTGCTGGATTTGCTCCTCCCCGAAATCAGCGCCCAACTCATTAAAATAACCCACCATGGCCTTGGCAGTCCCGGAGGTGTCTGCCTTTCCCTGCTGGTGGCTTTCTTTGACTTCAAGGGTGTACCCCTTGAAGAGATCCGGAAATGTTTGAGCGGCATAGGCCATCATGGCCTGGAGACCTACAATCTGTTTTGCCATATTAGGGGCAATGACGGCCGGAGAGGATGCCTGGCGTACGGTTTGTTCCAGTTCTTCCCGGTTTCCCCCTGTGGTTCCCATGACAAAGGGGATATTGTTTTGGGTATAAAATTTTGCATTTTCATTCACTGCAGAGGGATGGGTATAGTCAACTGCAATAAAAAAGGGATATTGGGACAGGATTTCTTTTATTTTTTCATCCCTTATATCAGGTTTGACAAGTAAAAATTCTTCTTTGTCCACCATTGCAAAGGACTCGTCAATATTAGTACCTGTCAGGGAAAAGGGTATGACAATAAAGCGGTCGTCGGCAAGTCCTGCCACAGCCATTGTCCGGGCCACATTTCCAGGCAGCCCGTTAATCATAATCGGTATTTTTTCCATAATAAGGATTCCTTATAGGGTTTTCACAAGTTTAGTCAAAGTTGGTAAAAAGGGCAACCTCTGGATAATGGCTTTCAGAGACCCGACAGCAGGAAGGATATAGGATTCAAAGTTTTTTTTGCCCTTGACCCGGGAAAGAAAGGCAAATGCCCCCAAAAATTGAAGATTTCTGGTCAGGCAGCAGTATTGATAGCATTCTTTAAACTCACGTTTTTTTTCCTTTGAATCAATCCCCAGCCTGGACATGGTATACAACAACAACTCTTTTTGGACGGTATCCGGCAGTTTAACATAGGGATCTATTAAAAGGGAAGCAAGATCATATTGCAAAGGGCCTTTTCTTGCGGATTGAAAATCGATGAAATAAATTGTTTTATTTTGTATCATGATATTCCTGGACTGCATGTCCCGGTGCATCAACCCATCAAAACCATATTTTAAGGCATTGTCGGCAATTATGGCAAATTCATGGGCATAGGTTTCAAACTTAAGGTCCTTCCCAAGGTAATCCCGGACAAAGGCCGCCATGAAATAGGCACATTCTTTTTCCAGGATGACCTCTTTTGAATAGGAGACTGTCTGACAGGTCCA
>DAOWDR010000622.1 GCA_030638935.1 Desulfobacteraceae bacterium
CGCATTGCATATCCCGATCTTGAAGCCAAGCTTTTGGAACTGAGCCAAAAGGGATTGTTGTACACCGGACAGAATCAGGCTGGTCTTTGTATAATTCCAAGCCTGGTGAGGTTTCAAAGTTTTGATGTTGTTATGGTAAACCTGGAGATGGAGCAGATACTCAAGATCATTGACTCCGACCTGGTCCACACCCTCTCCAACAGAGAGCAAAGCAATTTGAAAGGGGTTTATTTATAGAACAAAAATAGTGTGTCAATAGGACTTCAAGGATGGATAGTATTCTGATTTTTACTTAAGGCGCTGGATGATTTCATCCAGCAAAACCGGCAGTTTTTCCATGTTTTTTTTAATACGAATGATATCAAATACAGCGGCATTCCCAATCAAATCCCTGGAGAATGCGATAAGGGGTTGTGCATTGTGTTCTTTGGCCAATTCAAGGAGTTTTTCGCCGAATCCTTTTACCTGGGTGATCACCATGGCATTTTCAAAAGAGGTGCAATAGGGAAGAAATTCAGTTTGCAAAGTATTGATCATTACTTTTGGCTTTTGGATCTCTTCTTTTTTAAACAACTCCATAAAAGAAAACAGTTTTTTCTCCTTTGTTTCCAAAATTGTGTGCTGAATATATTTAGACAATTCATTTAGTAATTTGTCAATTTTTACCGGTTTGGTAAGATACCCGTCATACCCTTTCTTTAATGTTTTTTTCCTGGCCGTTGATATGATATCGCCGGTTAGCGCAAGTATGGGGATTTTTTTTGTATTAGGGTCTGCCTTGAGTTTGACAGTGGCTTCATTACCGTCCATAACCGGCATCCTGACATCCATGATTATAAGATCAGGTGCATATTGCCTGGCCATGGAAATCGCTTCTTTGCCGTTTTTAGCCTCAAGAACATCCTGGTTGACTTTGAGCAACAGTTCTTTGAGCAGATACCGGTTGAACCTAACATCATCAACCACCAGTATTTTGCTTTTTTTAAATGAATAGTGGCTGTACTCAAAGGCATTGGGTTTTGGTTTTATTTTAGGATTATGGTCCGAAGATATTTTTACATCCTTTAAACAAACCTCAAAGAAACTACCGAGGTCCGGGGTGCTGGTGACTATAATTTGTCCGTTCATGGCATGGGTCAGCCTTTTACAGATGGCAAGGCCCAGGCCGGTTCCTCCGTGATTTTTCTTTAAATGTCCGGAAACCTGTGTAAAGGAGTCAAAGATGCCGGTGATATCCTCTTTAGCGATTCCCGGACCGGTATCTTCAACCATTAGAGTGAGGTCAATGGTATTTGGGTTGGATGTGGGTTTTTGGGTTGCTGTCAATTTAATAGATCCCTTTTCGGTAAATTTGGCAGCATTTCCCACAAGGTTCAGCAGAATCTGCCTGATACGGCTTTCATCAAGGTCCAGGTATCTGGGCAGACGATCATCCATTTCCAGGATAAACTCTAATTTTTTCTTGGATATTTTTTCTCTAAAAATTTGTTCAATTTCTTGAAATATGATGGCCAGATTCACAGGTTCATACAGAATATTCATCATGCCTGCTTCGATTTTTGAGAGATCAAGGATGTCATTGATAAGCGTCAGAAGGCTTTTTCCGGCAATTTGGATCGCTTCTGTATAGCTAATCAGCTTGGGGTCATCAAAATCTCTGGACAGAAGTTCGCTAAACCCTAATATTGCATTCAAAGGTGTCCTGATTTCATGGCTCATATTTGCCAAAAATTCTGATTTAGCATGGTTTGCTGCTTGGGCGATTTTTCTTTCCCTGCGTTCTGAGATATCGACAATAAACCCTTCATAGTATTTTTTATTACCCAGTTTGTCGCAAATTGTTCTGGCAGAAATGGAGCACCAGAATTGAGTTTTATCTTTCCGATAAAGCTGGGTTTCGTACCCGATGATGTCTTGTTTTCGTTTCAGAACCCGTTTTAATGCATCTTTCTCTTTTTGCGGTATGGGGATTAGAATTTGAATTTTATTTGATATCAGCTCTTCTGCTGAATCATATCTCAAAATTTTTGCCAGGGCAGGATTTGCATTGATGATATGCCCGTCAAGAGCAATTTGGAAAATACCTTCAACTGCATTTTCAAATATGCTCCGATATTTTTCTTCTGCTTTTTTTAATTCAAAGGTCCGTTTTTCAACCCTTAGTTCCAGGTCGTCCCGGGCATTTTCCAGAAGGATTGTCTGGGTTTTTATTTTGCGGTTTGAATGTTGCAGGTTTTCTGCCATTTTGTTCAGGGCCTGGCCGATTTCACCAATCTCATCCTTGTTATGAATATCCAGTCGAAACCCCAGGTGACCTTTCCCCATTTTTTTTAAGCCGGATACCACCTTTCTGATGGGCCTTGATAAAGATTCCGCAATTAAAAAAATGACAAAGGAGACCACCAGGACAACTGCAATGGCAACAAAAAAATTGATACGTCCCAGGTTTTTCACCGGTGCAAAAATTTCTTTTTTTGCGGCGCAGACCACCAGGGTCCAGTTCATTTTTCCACATTTTTTATAGGAGGCAAACATGGGCTGGCTGTCCAGTTCATACTCGATAAACCCTTCTTTGGTGTTGAGCATCTGTCTGCCAAAGTCAAATTTATTGATATTGTGACCGAAAAGATCTGATTTGTCCGGGTTGGCTGCGATCAGTCCGTCATCCATAAAAATATAGGCATACCCGGTTTTACCGATACGGATTGGGTCTGTGAACATCCTTGCGAATGTGTTTACCTCAAAAACTGAAAAAATGACTCCCAGAACCCTGCCCTTATCTTTTATCGGAGATGAGATCATAAAAACCAGGGTTCCATTCACCCGGTTTTTCAGGACATGTTTCGATACATAGGTTTTGCCTTCCAGGGCCTTTTTAAAATAGGTCCGGTCACTGATATTGTAATTGCCTACAACGTTTTGGCCGGATGCAGCGATAATTTCACCTGTTGTGTCTGCAAGGCCAAGTTCCTGGTAATACCCGTAATCCTGCTTTATCCTTTTAAACTGGTCATTGGCAAAATCCCGTGCGGTCAATCCCAGAAAAGAAGTGAGCAGGGCTTTTTTGTATAGCCCCTGGTTGCTCCAGTTTCTGATATCAAGTTTCCGGTCATTTATCCATGAAGACATGGAGTTGATGGTGGTCAGTGCAACATTGTCAATTGCATTAACGATTGTCTCGGTCAGGGCATTTTTTGCCTTGAAATGGGAAACAATTGATATAGTCCCCATGCCGGCAATGATAATCATAATAGTTGGGATGAGGATCTTATATTTAAGGCTGATTTTCAAGATACAAACCCTATTTAAAATACCACTGGTCAACCCTGTAGGGATAGGCATACCCGTAATAATAGGAGTTTACTTTCCATTGGGGTATATTGCCCAGTCTGTTTGTCACCACGGTTATGAGGGGAACTTCGGCCAGGGTGCCGATTATACTTAAATTTTCCAGGTTGATCCGGATGATCTCTTTTCCAAGGGCATTGTACCAGTCTGATCCAGGGACCAGTGAGACAAAGGCATCCCCTATTTCCCAAAGATTTTTTACCCATAATGGCGGTTCTTCCCCAAGTTTCCCATTGCTGTTTTTCCATTGCCACCAAGCAATGTCGGTCACAGGGTATCCAACACCAAAAGGCGGCATAAAGATCAGAGGAGAGGCGAACAGGGTTGGTTCAAAAGGAGCTGCCCATTCATTGGAAATATCGGTGTCGTTGGCAAGCTGTTTTTTTCGTGCTTCTTTTGTGGAGACTTCCCTGAGATCAACCCGAATACCGACATCATTCCAGTATCCGGCAATTAGTTTTGGCAGTTCATGGGACCAGACATATTGTAGAGAATAGTCCCATTTAATGGAAAAAGGTTTGCCGTCCGGCCGTATACGAAATCCGTCAGACCCTTTTTTGAGTCCAATTTCATCCAATAATTGATTGGCCATGTCAGGGTTATATCGGGCCATGAATAGTTTGTCTTTTTTCGTGGTAAACGGTACGTTTTGGGGCAGTGCCTGTTGGGGTTTGCAAAGGTTCAGGAAAAGCGTTTCATTGATTTGTCTGCGATCAATGGCCAGGGAAACGGCATAATTGAATTTGGGGTCAGCATAGATTTTTTTTTGTGCAGGATCTTTATGTGTTTTATTAAAAAGAATGGCCGGTCCAAGTCCGGTGATTGGCAGTTGAAGAGAATAATTCCCTTTTTGTCGGTTTTCTTTTAAAAGGGGGTAGATATCGATGGGCATATTCTGAGATTTCTGGTCAACCCTGCCTTCAATGATTTCCCTGGTCCATAATTCCTTTCCAAGAAAGCGTTCATTGTGAAAATTGATATAGGGCAGCTGATTTCCGGCCGTATCAATTTTAAAGTAATAGGGGTTGGCAATAAAAATACGGCCCTGGGGGGTGGGGGCCTCCTTAAGTATATGGCTTTCAAGTGTGGGGACCTCAAGTCCGGAAGCTTTGTTGACAACACCATCCTTCCACCGGTTCCAGTAGATGCGAAATTGCGCTGCCCAGTTTTCAAACCCATTGGCTTTGGCTTGTTTGTCGGCATCAGGATTGTATTTAATGTGATATTGGGCAAGAAAATGCTTTGGTGCGAAGGGATCATGATAGGAACCATTCCCTCCTAAATAAAAAAGCAGGGAAGTATAGGGTCTTTCAAAGATGAATTTAACTGTTGTTTCATCAATTTTTTCAACCTTAGGGCCAAAATTTTTCCAGGGTAATGGGAGATGTTTATGGATCTCTTTGTTTAAAATAATGTCATTGAGGTAAAAGAGCACATCA
>DAOWDR010000049.1 GCA_030638935.1 Desulfobacteraceae bacterium
CCAAAAGCTCTTCCCGGCCGGGAACGCCCTTGTCCATGGGCAAATGAAGGGTGTGGGTGGTGGGGTTTAAGGGGGAAAACAACTCCACCACCCGGAGCAGAGTGTCGGCCGCCTTTTCCCGTTGTAAACCGGACTGGTCTGTCAGGCTGATATCTGTGGGCAAATGAATATTATAGGTAAGATCAAGCTGCTCTGACAAACGGGCAAGCTCCCTGACATCCGACCTGGATGGCAAGACCCCATGGGGCATGCTTTCAAACACCAGCAGCTCAATCTCGTCAAAAAAGGCCCCTATTTTCCTGACATTGGGAATGATATGGTCCGGGTAAATAAATGAGGTGGTGCCCAACCTAAAGGGTCGGTCCGGCAATGGCAGATTCTCTTTCATTTTTGTTTCCCTCTTAAGCAAACGGATCTAAACAAGGTTAAAAGAACATAAGACTCAGCCCGCATCCAATCAGGGTGGCGATCAGGGCGGAAAGCTGCATCAGTTCACAGGCCCGGGTGATTCCAAGGATGGTAGGGTCCCTGAATTGCCAGCCGATATAGGGCTTATCCACCAAGGATCCATGGTAGACATTGGGACCGCCCATGCGCATCCTTAAGGCCCCGGCAAGACTTGCCTCGGGATATCCGGCATTGGGGCTTTTATGGCGCCGGCCCTGGGAAATCCCTGTTTTCAGGGCAGACAGACCTCTCTTTGCAGACAATAAAAAGGCGGCAAAACAAATTACCAGAATAGAGAGACGGGCCGGTATATAATTAGCGGCATCGTCAATCTTTGCCGCAGACCTTCCAAAAAGGAGATAGGTCTCATTTTTATATCCCACCATGGAGTCCAGGGTATTGACCATTTTATAGGCCAGGGCGCCAGGCACCCCGAACAGGAGGGCAAAAAACAGGGGAGACAAAAACCCGTCCACAAAATTTTCAGCCACGGTTTCCACGGTGGCTCTGGTGACAGCGATCTTATCCAAATCTTGCGTCTCACGCCCCACAATCATGGCCACCTTTTTCCGGGCGGTTTCAATATCGCAGGCTTGAAGGGGGCAAGCCACCTTTTGGGCTGCCTGGACCAGACTTTTAGCGGAAAAACAATAAAAAAGGAGGAGAACCTGCACCCCCATCCCCAGCAAGGGGTGGATCAAAACAGCCATTTTTACCAGGGCAAAAGAGATGGCCCAGGTGGAACCAATAAGGAAAACTGCGAACAAAGCTCCTGAAAAAAGCTGGTTTTTAAACCATTTTCTAAACCGGGTTTCAAAAAAAGATATGGCATTTCCCATCCCCACCACCGGGTGGGGCAGCCACCTGGGGTCCCCCATGAGAAAATCCAGGACAAAGGCGGCCAATATAATATACCAGGAAAGATCAAGCATGGACCCTCTCACACAGACTTTTTTTAATGCTGCCGGCCAGGGCCAGGTTGATCTGCCTTGTCTTGAGGGAAAACCGAACAAACCTATGGGAGAGCCCGTGAAAATTACCACAGTCCCGGATGAGAATTTTGTCCCGGCCAATTGCCCGGCAAAAATTATCGGCTGTCTGTTCAAGTTCAGCCAGGATAAAATAGGTGGGGGCTTCAAATAATGAAATTCCCTTAACTCCCTTGAGCGCCTGGGTGAACACCTGCTTTTCTTTCTTAATATAGGCCCGGGTCTTTTCATAAAAAGGTTCAATGGCGTCAGGATTTGCAAAAATATCCTTGATCACTTCCTGGGCCAGGGAATTGACGCTCCAGGGCTGGTAATACTCCATCACCTTTTCTATTAAAGTGCTATCTCCGCTTAAAAACCCGGTTCGAAGTCCCGGAATCCTGAATATCTTTGACATGGAAGACAGGACCAGCAGATTGGGATAATTGGTATTGGAGACAAGGGAGATATCCTGTGCATTGTCCACAAAGGGCAGATATGATTCATCCACAACAAAACAGGTGTTCGGGTGTTTTTCAATCAAATAGACTATCTTATCCTTGGGTGTTAAGGCGCCTGTGGGATTGTTGGGATTACAGAGAAAAACCAGGTCACAATCGTCAGCCATTGCAGAGATCCGGTCAATATCTACTTGAAAATTTTGCTCCCCCGTTGCCAGGCAGTGACCATATTCAATCTTATGCATGATACAGGCATCTTTATAATCCGAATAGGCAGGACCGGCAATGCCCACCTTTTTGGTTCCAAGTGCCTTGGGTATGGTATAGATAAAAAAAGTGGTGCCGTTGCCTCCAATGACATTTTTGGGATCAATTTTGTGGTAACGGGCAAACCCCTCACCCATGGAAGCTGCATCCGGTTCAGGCAGGGAATGGATTGCCGACAGCTTTTCCCTGATAAGGCGGGGTATATTTTCCGGCGGCCCCAGGGGATTTAGATTGCTGCTCATGTCGATGATATCTTCAACAGGGCAGGAAAGCTGCTCTGCCAGTTTTTTTTTATTACCCCCATGTCCTTGAATCATGCTTGCTTCCTTTTACAAAGGGAATCTGCTTACCAATCCGGTTACAAAATCAGGGCACCGGCTGCCAAAAACAGCAGGGCTTCCAACACCTCGTTCATGGCGCCCAGCATATCCCCTGTGATACAATTCATTTTCTTTTTATAAAACACCAATATTAACGCCACACCCATGAAAAATACTAAATTTAAAACCAGGCCCTTATACCCCAAAAACAGGGATAAGAACAGAGGTATCAGGCAATAGGAAAAATCATTCAAACAAATGGGCCGCCCAAAATGCTCCTTCCCGGTTCCCCCGCCTTTTCTTCCATAATTTAAAAATTTGATGCCAAAAATCATGGAGGCCCGGGAATAGGCCGGCACAATAAAAAGCAGGATCAGAATCTGAACAGGAGTCCCGGTTGTTTTCACGGACCAGATACCGGCCAGTTTCACTGCAAGGCCACAGACAACTGCCACAAGACCCATCATGCCGGTCCGGCTGTCTTTCATTATCTCCAGTGCCCGTTCCCTGGACCTGTGGCTGAAGATACCGTCTGCCGTGTCCCCGAGCCCATCCAAATGGAATGCACCGGTGACAGCCACAAGAAAGAGCAGGTCCAGCAAGGCAGCCACAGGGGGTGCCCAGAGCCTGGAGACCGCAAGATCGGTAAGAACCAGCAAGGCACCGATGATCAGCCCCACCACCGGGAAAAACCGGATCATGCCCATGGGAGAATAGGCCACATTTTTGCCCCCCGGCAAAATTGTGATAAATAAAATTGCAGATCTTAAATCTGTGAAAATACCTGTTTTCTTTTCCATACCTAACCTTTATTTGATGGCCTGAAATTTAATAGTCCGGTAAAAAACACCCCTGGCCTGCTGCCTGGCTTCAATCCGGCCCTGGGCTTCAAGTGTTGCCAAAAGGGTGTCCATCCTGTCTGGGCCGGCACTTAAAATAGCCACCAGATCATCCCGGGTGCAGGGCCTCCTATGGATGGTTTCAAGAACGGCAGACGTCATATCCCGGTGTTGACCCATATTCTTCTTGTCTGTTACCTTGGCAATAATCTGAATGATATCCATATTCAAAATTTCTTTTACCCGATCAAGCTCTGCCTTTGTTGCC
>DAOWDR010000360.1 GCA_030638935.1 Desulfobacteraceae bacterium
CCTGCTTCAGACTAACCATGGGTGGCGCTCAAAAACTTTATGGGGTAACCCCGGATCTTACTGTGCTTGGCAAGGCCATGGCCAATGGATACCCCCTCTCGGTTGTAACAGGAAAAAAGGATGTCATGATGGCGGCTGAGAGCAGACTATTTATTTCCTCCACTTTTTTCCCCAACAGCGAAGCCTTTGTGGCTGCCCTTAAAACCATAGAGATTCTGGAGAGGGATAATGTGCTGGAGAGCATCTGGAAAAAAGGCCGGGTCTTCATGGAAAAAATCCAGGGCCTAATTGACGCCTATGATGTGGGAGCCCAACTGACCGGGGTGGCCCCAATGTTCTATATCACCTTTAAAAAAGAGGAAACAGGTGCCTATAAGGCCAAACGAAAGGATTTTTACACCCAGCTCATCCGGAAAGGATTCTTTTTTACCCCCTTTCACCATGCCTATATCAGCCATCGCCACACAGACCAGGACCTGGATCTGACCCTGGAGGCAATGGATGAAACCTTTGCCTTTCTCAAGGACAAGTATCAATAAAAACACCCTGCCCTGGTTCCCGGGGCAGGGTGTTTTTTATATTGGTATTTTATTTTTTTTGATATCCACTGGGTAAAACAGCCCTCAGGTTGTGGTCAAGTCCATGGAGATTTTCAGACATGCCCACAAAAAAATAGCCCCCGGGTTTCAAGGCCTTGCAAAGGCTGTTTACAACCGCCTGTCTTGTCTTGCTATCAAAATAGATCATTACATTTCTACAAAAAATAATGTCAAAGGTATCAAAAGGCGTATCTGACAGAAGGTTAAATTTCTCAAATACCACATGCTTTTGGACTTCGGGTTTCATCCGTACATAATCCTTCCACTGACCCTTTCCCTTTTGGAAATAAGTATGCAGAATGGAGGAAGGCACCTTATCTATTCTCTCTTTTGAATAAACACCTCTTTTGGCCTTCTTGAGCATTGAATCAGAAACATCAGATGCATAGATATTAAATGAAAATGAATTGGCCAACAATTGAACGGCAATGGAAAAAGCTTCTTCTCCACTGGATGATGCCGCACTCCAAATTTTTAAATGATTTGTATTATCCAGGGTCTTGAGCATAAATTCACAATGCTTGTTTTCCCTGAAAAAAAAAGTGTGATTGGTTGTGGTTGCGTCGATAAATTCATTAAATTCATTTGGGCTGCTTGATATCAAATCAATATAATCAGCCACAGAAGAGGTTTTTGTTATCCTCATCCTTTTAGCCAGTCTTGCCACCAGAAGATTGTATTTTTTTTTATTAATAACAACGCCGGACTCTTTATAAACAATCCTGGAAAGTTTCTGATGTTGTTCAGGAGTGAGTTTTGTTTCAGTTACCATAAGATGTTTTTGTCCCTTGCGGTCCTTAGATTGTCTCTAAAAGGGAAATTGCTTTTTGGGCAATACTATAAATATCTTGCACATGATCAACTCCGCCAATGTTTATTGCTTCTTTTGGCATTCCAAACACAACACAGGATTTCTCATCCTGGGCAATATTAATCGCCCCTGCTTTCTTCATATCCAGCATGCCAAGGGCGCCGTCTTTACCCATGCCGGTGAGAATGATACCAAGGGCATTTGCTCCGGCATACCTGGCAACAGATTTAAATAAAACATCTGCGGCCGGTCTCTGGTAATGAACAAGGGGGCCGGTTTTTACATCTACATAATACCTGGCACCGCTTCTTTTAAGGAGCATATGATAATTGCCCGGCGCTATCAGCACCTGGCCGTTTGTTACTATGTCTCCATTTTTTGCTTCCTTGACCGTCATCTGGCACAGCTCGTTCAGCCTCTCGGCAAATGATGTTGTAAACTGGGCAGGCATGTGCTGGACTACCACAACTCCGGGAGAGTTCCGGGGCAGCTGGGTCAGCACTTTTTTTATGGCTTCTGTTCCCCCGGTGGAAGCACCAATGGCTATAATTTTATTTGTTGTAGCCAAAAGGGCCTTTGATTCAATGACGGCCAAAGGCTTATCTTCTGTTTTTTGGGTGGACCTGGAAATTATTTTTGCGCCATAAACAGCTCTGATTTTTTCTGCCAGCTGTATGCTCATGTCCCCCACAGAATAGGCGGCACTGGGCTTGGAAATCACTTCAAGGGCACCAAGGGAAAGCGCTTCAAGGGCAATTTTACTCCCCTTGGTCGATAGGGAGCTGACAATGATAACAGGAAGGGGATAATGTTTCATCAGCTTTTTTAAAAAGGTTATGCCGTCCATACGCGGCATTTCAATATCAAGGGTAATTACATCGGGCTTTAGCTTGACGATTTTATCCCGTGCAACATAAGGGTCCGGCGCTGTCCCTATGACCACGATTCCTTTCTGCCTGGACAATTGTTCACTAAAAACCTTTCTGACAACTGCAGAATCATCAACCACAA
>DAOWDR010000150.1 GCA_030638935.1 Desulfobacteraceae bacterium
AAAACTGCTTAAAGAAGCAGGTTACCCTGATGGTATAGATATAACCTGTAATGTCGGCAATACTCAAGGTACCTGGGAACAGGACTCTGTTGCTGTACTCAAAGAAGATGCTGCCAAAGCCGGCATCAATATTAAAATAAATGTCATGCCTTCAGCTCGATACTGGGATGTCTGGACCAAGGCGCCTATGCGCCTCACTGCCTGGACCCATCGTCCCCTTGGAGTTATGGTTCTGGCCCTGGCATATCGTGCCGGTGTTCCCTGGAATGAATCCAGCTATAATAATCCTGAATTTGATAAGGCACTGACCGAAGCTGAATCAACCTTAGATGTTGAACAACGCCGTGTTAAAATGGAAAAAGTTGAGAAAATTCTCCAGGATGACGCTGTCCTGGTACAACCCTTTTTCCGGTCTGTTTTTACAGCTGTTTCTGATAAAGTAAACGGATTTGAAATGCATCCAACTCTTTACTACCGTTTCCACAAGGTATCTCTAGGTTAATTGGTAATGTTGTAATATCAGGTAAAGGGTAAATTTGACCTTTACCTGATACAAAAATCATGCTTTCAAGACCTAAGGAGTCAAAATGGTAGTGTTGCTTTTCAAACGAATCGGTTTCATGATTTTTACCATGATTGTTGTATCAATCATTCTGTTCCTGCTTCTGGAAACCGGGCTTACTGGTGATCCTGCCATCCGGGTCCTGGGTAATTTTTCCACAGAAGAACAAAGAGAACTGTGGCGGGACCAGCACGGGTATAACCAGCCGGTTATTGTGCGATATGCAAAATGGCTGGGTAATTTTGCCACGGGAGAATTAGGCACGTCCATTCGCTACAAGGGCCCTGTAAAAGAAGTACTCTTGCCGCGGTTATGGAACACCGCCATCCTGGGCTTCTGGACCTTTGCCATCATGATCCCTTTATCACTAACCCTGGGCGTTTTATCCGGAATGAAGGAGGGTTCCATTCTGGATCGAACCATATCGGTTTTTGGTATTTTAACTACATCTGTACCGGAATTTGCCAGCGCTGTATTTTTTTCCGCCCTTTTTGTATTTGGTTTAAAGTGGCTGCCGGGAACAAGCTCCATGGCAGGGGGCTTTGAGTTCAAACAGCTGATCCTTCCCGCCATGGTATTGGTAGTTTATGATTTTGGTTATGTTGCCCGTATGACAAGGGCATCCATGGCTGAAGTTATGACATCCCAGTATATAAGGTCAGCGGTGTTAAAAGGTCTTCCCTACAGGCAGGTGATTATCAGACATGCGCTTCGCAATGCGTTAATCGCCCCTTTCACCGTTATTATGCTGCAAATCAACTGGCTTTTATCTGGTGTTATTGTTGTGGAATTTTTCTTTGCCTATAAAGGGTTTGGGGCGCTGCTTTTAGAAGCTTCTTTGAATAATGATATTGCACTTCTTGAAGCCTGTGCCATGGTTGCCGTGGTCGTGGCGGTCGGTTCCCAGACCATTGCGGATATCGGCTATACTTTTCTTAACCCGCGTATCCGTTTCAGCTAAGGAGGCTAAAGCATGACGACTCACCCAACTGTAAAAATGCCTTCTACAGGCTATGGATCAACGATATGGCGTATCATAAAATCTATTGGCCTCCTGAAGGAGAGCTGGGTGGGCATGATCGGCGCTTTTCTGGTTCTTTTCTGGGTGCTTGTTGCTATATTTGCGCCTTTGATTGCACAATTTGACCCCAATGCTGCTATCCAACCCTTTGCCAAACCGGGGACAGCAGCAGCATCGGGTGGGACCTTCTGGCTTGGCACTGACCATATGGGAAGGGACATCTTGTCCCGTCTTGTCTGGGGTTCCCGCACTGTATTGTTTTATGCTCCTCTTGCAACTTTAAGTGCTTATACTGTGGGGATTTTAATGGGGCTCATGGCTGGATACCGTGGCGGTCTGGTAGATGACATCTTATCCCGTATTGCAGATATCATTTTATCCTTTCCCGTGCTGGTGCTCTATATTATTGTTATAGCAACCATTGGAGCCTCGGGATTTAATATTGTTATAGCCATTACCTTTGCCTCTTCTCCGGGAATTATGCGTATTGTGCGGGGACTTGTTCTGGACCTTCGTAATCGTGACTATGTAGCAGCCGCCCAAACCCGGGGTGAATCTGACTGGAGAATCATGCTATTTGTGAGATATTGCCCAATGCCAGGGGCCCTCTTATTGTGGATGCCTGCCTGCGTCTGGGGTATGTAATCATCACTATCGGTGTTCTTGGCTTCTTAGGCCTTGGTCTGCCGCCGCCTGATCCTGACTGGGGTGGAATGGTAAATGAAACACGTCAGATGGCAATGGTTTTTCCCCATATGACTCTGTTTCCCTGTATTGCAATATCTTCATTGATTTTAGGATTTAATCTATTGGCAGACGGGTTACGTGAAATCTCATTACGTGATTAAAAGGTAATAAATTATGAATGACAAGCAAGAACCTGTACTGGTTTGTAAAGACTTATGTATTTCATACTATACAAGAGCCGGAGAAATACCCGCTGTAGTTGACTTCTCCCTGACTGTTAAACCCGGGGAAACTATTGGCATTGTCGGGGAATCAGGCTGTGGCAAATCAACCGTTGCCATGGCTATCATGCAGTATATGGGAGCTAATGGCGGTATCAAAAGCGGATCCATAACGTTCAAAGGCCGTGATTTAACTACATTAAGCGAAAGTGAATTACGCAGTATCAGAGGATCAGAGATATCAATGATCTATCAGGAGCCGTTTGCCTCTTTAAATCCAAGTCTTAAAATCAGCACCCAGCTCATGGAAGTTCCTCTGGCACATGAAAATATTACCAAAGGGGAAGCACGCAAGAGATCTGTACAAATGCTTGCTGATGTCAAGCTGCCTGACCCTGAACGGATCATGGAGTCCTATCCCCATCAGTTATCCGGCGGACAGCAGCAAAGAGTTGTAATTGCCATGGGACTCCTGTCAAATCCATCGTTATTATTGTTAGATGAACCCACCACTGCCCTGGATGTTACTGTGGAAGCCGGGATTGTTAGATTAATTTCCGATATCAGCAAAAAATTCGGTACTTCCCAGATATATATATCCCATAATCTAGGGTTAATTTTAGAAACCTGCGACAGGGTATTTGTGATGTATTCCGGTGAAGTTGTAGAAGAAGGCACCATAAATTCTCTTTTTACCTGGCCAAAACACCCTTATACCCATGGCCTTTTTTCCTGTATCCCCTTGCCGACCGCAGATAAGAATGCTGCCCCCTTAAAACCGATCAGAGGACAGCTGCCTCTGCCTTTTGAACGACCTTCCGGCTGCTATTTTGGTCCCCGCTGTGATCATTTTAAAAAAGGCTTGTGTGATAAAGATCATTTTAGAATGGAAAGTGTAAAAGGCACTGCCCCTGATCATCGAGTCCGCTGTTTACGGTATAAAGATATTGACCATACAAAAGAGGCCTTGGGTGAGACTGTCCAGGAAGCACTCAAGATCGGTAAACGGGTACTTAATGTTGATGGTATGAAAAAGTACTATGAAGTAAAAGATTCATCATTGATAGCCATTATTACAGGTAAAAGTATTCGTCATGTCAGAGCAAATGAAAGGCTGAACTTTACAGCCCATGAAAGTGAAACCGTGGCCATTGTCGGTGAATCCGGATGCGGCAAATCAACCTTTGCCAAAGTTCTTATGGGATTGGAGACAGGAACCGATGGAGAGATACGCCATAATGGCAAAGATATCTCAAATATAGAGGTTCGTGACCGCTCCACAAAACAAATCCGCTCTTTGCAGATGGTTTTTCAAAACCCCTTTGATACCTTGAACCCAAGCCATTCCATTGGGGGGCAGATATCACGGGTTATCAAACAATTTGGTGTTGAGACAAATAAAAAGAAAATTTTTAACCGTGTGATGACCCTGCTTGATACAGTCAAACTACCAAGAGATTTTTATTTTAGAAAACCGAGACAACTTTCCGGCGGCCAGAAGCAGAGGATTGGTATTGCCAGAGCATTTGCCGGAAATCCAAGCATAGTCATTGCCGATGAGCCCGTTTCTGCTTTAGATGTATCTGTAGCAGCAGCTGTGACAGAGCTTTTGATGGATATCCAGCGTAAGCACAAGACCACCCTTCTTTTTATCAGCCATGATCTGAGTGTTGTCCGCTATTTGTCGGATCGTATTGTTGTCATGTATCTTGGGCATATACTTGAGAGGGGAACCACAGAAGAAATTTTTGCCCCGCCTTATCACCCGTATACAGAAGCACTGCTATCAGCCGTTCCCATTGCTGACCCGGAAATAACCAAACGAAAAATTGTTCTGGAGGGAGATCTGCCAAGTGCAATAAAACCTCCAAAAGGCTGCCCGTTTTGCACCCGGTGCCATCGGAAAATTGGTGATATTTGTGATAATGAGCCGCCACAGGATCAGATGGTTAAAGACCGTCATGTGATCAAGTGCCACATACCCATTGAAGAGTTGAGTAAGATAAAACCGGTCATAAAAATACCGGATGAATCAGAACGTGTTCATGGGTAATAAAAAAACATCTGCCATGTTTAGGAGACTGAAAACCTATTAATCTTTACCTATATTCAGTACATTCCGGCAATAATCAATACATTTTTTAACAGTTTTAATTTCAAGGCGCAAGGCAGTTTCTTTATTCTCTAAGCTTATCCCCATATCTGTTTCAATATTGATCCGATTGCAGGGAGATTTGGTTTTGATAAGTTCATATGCCTTTTTCATATCAATATCACCATCGCCAGTCGCCACACCTTTTACTTTAAAGCCATCTCGATGGAATTCAATGCGGTTATCTCTGAAATGATTTGTAAATGCAACAGGAGTTAAATTTTCAATTGCTTCCATGGGATTCTCACCCATATGCCATGCGTTTACAGTATCAATACAGGCTCCAACAAAAGAGTGGTTTACCTCTTTTAATATCCATAAAATTTCTTTTGAAAAACTATCACAATGATTTTCCAGTGCAATACGTATATCGTACTCTTCTGCCAATGGTGCAGCAACTTTCAATCGTTTTATAGCCTCTTTAAAATAGGGCATAACCCTTGGATCAAATTCACTGCCGATTCTCGGGCTGGGTCGTTCCAGATCCATTCCAACTTTGATCACATCTGCACCAAGATCCAAAGCTGTGTTAAGACCATCTTTTAAATCATGCTGGATACCAGTACCAGTCTTGCCAAGATCCATGGACATATTATATTCAAGATAGAGATTTTTTTCTTTTGCCGATGCGCCTACTTCTTTTACAAAAATGGGGTCAAGATTTTCCAGGACACCGTCATCGATGTGAAATCCATCAAGCCCCAGTTCAATACCAAGATCAAAAAGTGCAAAGGTAGTGAGCTGTCTTTCCCAGGGCAATTTAAATCCAGCCCATGCCTGACCTATTCCATGCAGATATAAGCTGTATGTATGCAGCCCCAGCAGCATATCGCTATTTTTTGTTTTATTGTGATGCATAATAATTTAATTTTCTTTATCCAATAACAGAAAAGCTTGAATCCTGGTTAATTTCACGGTTTCTGCTAAAAAAACCAATATCCAGTGTATGATTAATGTATTTCATTTTATATTGCATTGAATTTTTATCATGATCATTACCATTTTCACAATATTGGATAAGCTCAGACATAAATGAACCAACTACCGGCGCATTCTTATATTGATTGCCGCTGGTACCAATTGCAAGATACAATCCTGGGAGGCTGGATTTATCATAAATGGGATACCAGTCATCAGATACATCATAGAGATCAACCAGACCCTGAGGTTTATTGGGAATCGGTAATTCAGGAATCCGCATTGCTTCCCGCATGGCTTGCACCCTGTTTTGATCAGTAAAATCAGTATTGTAATTGTCAGGGTCAACATAGTCCAATGGATCACAGTCGGGTTCTTCACTGCCGATGAGAAAATGATTGCCTGTTTCAGGCCGGGTATAGACACCAAGGTCACTATCTGAGGTTATAATTCCTGTTTTTTCCCAATCCACTCCTTCAGGGCTGGGTACATGGGCTACTTCCACTCGCAGGGCCCGGGTTTTAATATTCATTTGATCTTCAATACCTGCCATTTGGTTGATGAGGTAAGAATGGGGACCTGCCACATTGACCACCACAGGGGCGAAAATTTCAGTACCGTCTTTCAGAGAAACACCGGCTACATGACCGTCTTTTTTCAGGATATCACTGACTTCTGTATTGAATAAAAAGTCACCCCCAACATTCCGGGCAGCAATTTCCACATTATGGGTGGACAGCTTTGGATCAGATATATAGCCTGATTCAGGTACAAATACAGCTCCGTTAACTGCATTATCCGTTGGTTTCCCAAAATCAGGGTCATCCATAAGTTTTTGAGGATGAAAAGACCTTAAGTCCGGGTTGGGCAGATAGGAGCTTATCTCTTCAGGGTTCAGTTCCAGATAGCCGACACCAAGAACATCAAGGGATTTCATCACATTTTTAAGATTATTGTTGACCTCGGACTTGAAAACCATGGCACCGGTATTTTTATAATAGGCCATGCCATCAGGATCTGATATATTTAAATACCTTGGCCAGTCAAGCCAGTAATAGTAGCCTTCCCGGGCAAGAGCAACCCCTTCCGGTGAAGAATAATACAACCTGATAATGGCACAGCTGCCGGATGTGGACCCAAATCCCGAACCACCCAGTTTATCCACATTTAATGTTTTAAACCCTTTAAGAGCTAACTCATAGGCAATACTATTGCCTATAATACCGGCGCCAATAATAATGGCATCATATTGTTTATCGTTCATTTATTTTTCTCCGCTATCCTTTTTCCAATTTCGCAAGAATTTCCTTTTCGCCTTCTTTTTTCAATCGGTCCAATTCAGATATGACCTTGTCACTTAAAGATTCTGGCTTATGAGTTTCTGTAATCATCCTGACTTCTTCTTTTACCCTGTCTTCCATTGATGGCTTGCCTGCATCATTCCAGGCATCAATGGTCTGACGGTTTAAAAGATTGGCATTCCAGAGCTCTTTTTTAAAATGATTCATGGTATGCTGCTGCACCAGAAAATGACCACCAGGCCCTACATCTTCTATGAGCTGTCTTGCAATAGTTTCCCGGGTGACTGTAATGCCTTCTACAAATCGTTTTGTCATACTGACAACTTCATTGCCCATTACCAGTTGCTCAAGGGAACAGGCCATGCCCGCAGCCATATACCCGACATCATGGATCAGGTTCAAACCGGAAAGTCCCTGGCTCAATATTGAAAAGGCACTTTCAATGCCAGCCTGGGCATCAAGCATTTTTGAATCAGTTGCCCCGGCAAGTCCCCAGGTGGGCAGATTAAAGGAACGCGCCACCTCTGCCTGGGCAGCAAGGACCAGGTTGTTTTCCGGTGCACCAAATGCCATGAGAGCTGTTTTCATATCAAGGATACCGACGTTACCACTCATTGCAACAGGACATCCTTTTTTTCGCAACTGGGCAATGGTAATATGGATGAGTGATTCTGCTATGATCAGGGTAATAGTCCCAGCCAATGTAACCGGCCCTGTAGCTCCTGGCTGGACAGTTGACCCTGGCAGCTGAGGCATGAACCGATCTGCAGCCACAAAAATACGCTCAATAACTTCATCGGGGAAAAAAAGTGGTGCAATGGCTTCAGGGTAGGCAATAATAAATGGTTTCTGGCTTAAATTTTCCTGTCCCCCGGCAATCACGGCTGCCATCTCGTAAACATACTCACACCCCAGAGCTGTATAACCAATAAAAACAGCCGGTTTTGTAGTATTGGAAACCATGGCTTCAAATTCATGAACTTCTGCAGCATCCCCGGGCACATCCTGGGCAGTTCCCATGGGCATGACAAAGTCAATTCCATCCAGATAATCCGCTACTTTTGCACCCAATTCAATATCCTTGATACTGGTCTGCCGGATTTCATTGGTAAACGCATCCCGTGTGTTGGGGCTGGCTGTGGATGTACCATAATGACTTTTCTCCCCTTCCACCTCCATAGCCCGCCTGCCGTTTCTGTCGTAGATGGTCCAACCCTTTGGAGTTGTGACAAGGCATTCTTCAACAATATGTCTTGGAATTTTGATATTATTATCCTTCACACAAGCACCGGCCTGTTTCATCATTTTATGGACTTGTTTGTGCTGACATTTGAACCCGACTCTTTCAATAATATCAAAAGCGGCCTGCCTGATTTCCCAAATCTGGTCGTCAGTAAAAATTTGCATGCCAACGGATCTGGTTTGAATGTTTGAAGACTGAATCACTTTTCCCCCCTCCAATATAAATAAAATTTGTTGTTATACCAGCGCAGGAGGAATTCCCTTCTCATCCCATCCCATGGCATTGTAATACTCCTGTAACATGATTTCAAAATTTTCCTGGATTATTTTTTGATCTCTGCCTTGTTTGATAAACATTTGTGGTAGTTTGTCTTCAATATCCTCATTTGCATGCCGGATATTAAAAAGCTTTTCAAGAGTTGCAATTTTTCCTCCGGCCTCAAAAAAATCAGTATTTGAAAAACTCAGACCAGTCAGTCCATTAATCAGCTTTACTTCATTTTCAAGATTAAAGGACTTTAAAAGGGATAACACAGGGACCTTGCAAAGACCCAGGCAGTCCACTATGATATTTGTAGTGACTGCTTTTTTTATCAACTTGCCTTTTCCCTTAATGGATTTTATATTGACTGCTTCTTTGGTGCCAAATTCATTTTTCGCTTCGGTTTCTGTCCAACTGTATTCAAGCGAGGCGTACACATTGTTATAATCACCACCACGGCTGGACACAGCATATCCAAGAGCAGTGCCCATAATAGCAGTCGGATGGTAGGCAGTCAGTTCCAGCCCCTTGACATGGGCAGCATATTGAGAAGCACCATTACCTATAAGCTCGGCTGCTTTTCTAACACCAAGGCGTAAGATTTTCCCAAGCCCTTTGCCCTCAACCATCTGATAAATTAACTTTTCCATGGTTTCAGCATTACCCCAGGAAAGGTCGAGATCTCCAATCAGATGGGCGGGCAGATCCCCGGGTAATATTTTTTTTTCAAACAGATCCATGGCAAAGGCGATGACACTGGCCGTCGAAGTGGTGTCTATGCCAAGGCGACCGCACAGGTTGTCCAGCTTGATGATCTGGTTAAGATCATTAAGGCCGCATTTTGGACCCAGGTTAATAACAGGTTCAAACTCAGGACGTGTAAAAAGCTTATCCGTATCCATCTCTTCTATCTTAAGGTCTGCTTTGCACTGGATCGGACATCTAAAACAGCCACTGGACCGGACTATGTTTTTATCGAGCTTTCGACCATCTATTTTTTCAATATCCTGGACACCGATGCGCCCATAATTTCTACTGCCCATAATACCAAAATCATTTACCCATTTCACATATCCGGCACCGCCATGTTTTGAAAAAAAATTAAACTCAGAAGATTTTTTTATTTTAGAAACATAGTCTTTGACAGCACTTTTCTGCAACGGCGTAACCGCAGGAAAATGTTTATGGGTTCCCTTGGCAATTACAATGGCTTTAAGATTTTTTGACCCCATGACCGACCCCATCCCTGTTCTGCCGGCAGCATGATCCCGTCCGCTCATTATTGCAGCAAACCTTATCTTGCTTTCACCTCCCTGTCCAATGGTCAGAATTTTTAATTTTTTGCTTTTATGGGATTGTTTGATTATATCCTGTGTTTCAAACGCATCGCGCCCCTTAAGACGGGAAGCATCTTTAAGATGAGCACCTTTAGAATCAATATAAAGATAGACCGGGGTTTTTGCTTTTCCGGTGATTATGATGGAGGCGATATCACAGGATCTAAGCCAGGCACCTGTATATCCGCCAATGTTTGAACTTCCTAATATTCCTGTCAAAGGGGACAGGGCATTAATATGCAGTCGGGCAGCAGATGGCGCAGACGATCCCGTTAAAAGGCCGCTTGTTAACATCAGTATATTTTCAGGAGCCAAAGGGTCTGTCCCGGCAGGGAGGTGATAATAGAGGTACCAGACATTAAAGCCACGCCCCCCGATATACTGAAGAGCAATTTCAGGAAATGCGGAAAGCGTGCACTGACTTGAATTCAAATCAACATTAAGCAGTTGTCCAAATAGTTTTGCAGAACCCATCTCCTTATCTCCATTCACTTTCAGACTGCCTGTTACAATGTTTGTTCTATCAAAATTTTACCGCTGTAGCAGTCTTTGCAAGTTATTCTAAAACTAATTTTTGTATTGTATCATATCAGGTAATTGTTATCAATAATTTGTCCAATAAATATTTTTAATTAAGTAAATTAATATATTAAAAAATGATTTTGATATATTATAAAATTCATTTTACAATTTGACAGTAAAACAAATAGCATGATAGCTTATTTTTGTATCTGCTGTAAATCGTGCCCTTAAACAGGAGACAAAGCCTTGAATGGAAAACAGAGAATCCTCACTGCCCTTGAAATAAAAGAACCGGATTGTGTACCCCTCTATGTCCACGGTATCAATGAGGCCCCCATAATCGGGATTGGAAAACACCTCACAGAAGACCTTCCTGAACCACAGGATTTCAGGCTCATGAATGATCATGACAAACTCAAGCTCCTTGATACTCTTTTCATGATCCATGAGACGTTTGATATTGACGGAATTACAACATTTGAAATAGGCCATGAAACAAAAGTTGATGATCTCCATGTCAAAGATGGATTTGGTGTCATTTATAAATTGTCGGAGCATGGGATCCCTGTGCCTGTTGGCCATCCCATAGAAACTTTGGATGAATTAAAAACGTTCAAGCCTCCTGTCCCCAACAAAGAGGACTTAGGACTTCTTGATCTCGCCATTGATAGATTTAAAGGCCAGAAAGCAACATTCTGGCTCATGCGGGGTTCTTTTGTCCGTTCCTGGCGCTTAATTGGTATGACAAATCTTATGATGAATATCTATAACAATCCTGATTTTGTCCATGCAGTTGCCCAAATGATGCTGGAATTCAATCTTGCCCAACTTGATCTGCTGGTTGAAGCAGGGCTGGATGTACTTGTAATTGAAGATGATATTGCATCTACCAATGCACCCATGATATCTCCAGAACACTTTCAAACTTTTGTAAATCATTATAACAGGCAGATCGTCGACAAAGCTCATAAAAAGGGCCTCAAAGTGGTCAGGCACTCTGACGGGAACCTGTGGCCCCTTATGGATATACTCCTTGAAACCGGCTATGACGGGATCAATCCATTGGAACCCCAGGCAGGCATGGATATAAAAAAAGTAAAAGAATACTGTGGTGATAAAATATGCCTTTTAGGCAATATTGACTGTATAGATCTTCTACCCTCAGGCACCCCGGACCAAGTTGAACAAGCTGTCATACAGACCATTAAAGACGGAGCAAAGGACGGCGGTCTGATTATCTGCTCTTCAAACTCCCTGCATCCGGGGGTTAATCCTGAAAACTGCATTGCAATGTTTAAAGCTGTACGCAAACACGGCTGGTATAATAAGGATCTTAAATAATGAATAAAAAACAGTCCTGGACAGTTTTCTGGCTCCTGTTCCTGCTCTACATGTTTGATTACATGGACCGCATGGTTATTGTATCCCTTTTTCCATTCCTGAAACAGGATATGGGCATGACCGATGCCCAGTGCGGCCTTCTGGTCTCTGCTGTTTACTGGTCAATTCTGGTTTTCTCCTTTCCTGCCTCTATCCTTGTTGATCGGTGGAGTCGTACAAAAAGTATTTCCATTATGGCGGCACTGTGGAGCATAGCCACTCTGGCATGTGCCTTTACAAAAACTTTTCCTCAGCTTTTTATCGCCAGAACAGCCATTGGCATTGGAGAAGCAGGATATGCCCCTGGCGGAACAGCCATGCTCTCTGCGAATTTCCCAAAGGAAAAAAGAGCAAGGATACTTGGGCTCTGGAATGCATCCATTCCCCTTGGAAGCGCTCTGGGTATTGGAATTGGAGGATTTGTAGCTCATCATTTTGGCTGGCGCCATGCATTCGGACTTGTGGCTTTTCCCGGTCTTATCCTGGCCATTGTATTTTATTTTGTCAAAGATTATAAAACCATCCAACTCACTAAAAAAGAAGATACCGGCAAAGAAACAAAAATGCAGTTCATTGATATGGCAAAACAGTTCACCCATAATAAGACCCTGCTTTGCAACAACCTTGCCTTTGCCTTGAATGTCTTTATAACAACTTCTCTTTTGACCTGGCTGCCCTCATATTTTCATCGGTTTGATAATCTTGCCATGGACAAGGCAAGCATGAAAGCTAGTTCCATCATGGTTCTTGCAATTATAGGCGCGCCCCTGGGCGGATTTCTGGCAGATGTGTGGATGAAAAAAAGAGAAAATGCCCGTCTTTTATTCCCGGCTATAACATCCATTCTAACCGGGATCCTTCTTTTTATTGCCTTTACCTTTTTACAGGGGAATATTCAATATTTTGTCCTGCTTCTCATTGGCATAACTGCTGTAGCTTTTGTCCCGGCCAGTGTGGCTGTGACTCAAGATGTGGTGCATCCAGGCCTGCATGCTGTTTCTTTAAGCCTGTGTATAATCATTCAGCACCTTTTAGGTTCAAGCCTTGCTCCCATTGTAATTGGAAAACTTTCTGATACATATGGCCTTGATAAAGCTCTAACCATCCTGCCTGTGTTTGCACTCCTTGCAGGAATTTTACTTTTTATCGCCTCATTTTATTATAAAAAAGACTCTGCAATCGACTAATTCAGCTTTGATGAGTATTCTTCATATAGTTATTATTTTATGGCATATTTTTTTTCAAGAAAGGCAACAGAGCTTGAAAGAGAAAAGGTAAGAATAAAATAAAGAAGCGTGATGGTGATCCAGATTTCAAAGGTTAAAAACGTGGCGGCCATAAGTTCCATACCCTGAAAAGTTAGTTCCTGGATAGAAATAACCGAGACAATCGCTGAATCCTTTATGGTAGATATGAACTGCCCTGCAAGGGGGAATGCTACTTTCCTGAATGTCTGGGGCAAAATTACAAGTAAAAATGCCTTTTGCCTGTTCAGACCAATGGACATGGAAGCTTCCCACTGACCTTTGGGTATGGAAATAATTCCTCCACGGACAATCTCTGACACATAAGCACCCTCATATATTCCAAGGGCAATCACAGCCGAGATAAAGGCATTGATCTGATCAGGGCCGGTCAACAAAAGACCTGCAATCTGTTGAAAAATTTTGGGGCTGCTTCGTAACCAGCTATCTATATTAAGAGCATCCAGAAACTGGCTGGATACAAAATAATAAAAAATTATAACAAGAACAAGGGAAGGAATATTTCTTATGGTTTCCACATAAGTTCTGCTGATAAACCGTTGTTCAAAGGATCCTTTTGCGCCCATGACTCCTGAAACAATCCCCAAAAAACATCCCAGAAGTGTTGCCCAGATACTTAGCTTAACAGTTATTGCAAAACCCTTTGCAAGGATGTTGGCTTTGAATTTTCCTGTTACATTATCCAGATAAAAAAAATAGGAAGGAATTACATCCCATTCCCACTTATACTCAAGGACATGGCTCATTCGTGAGAAAAACAAAAATATTGCAGCAACAATAAAGGCAATTGCTGCAATATCAATAAAGGTAAATTTTAAAGATTTATTATTTAACATTCCTGTTTACTTCACCAGGCCTTCCCACTTTTTTGATTCAAACCAGTATTCTTTTTTCTCCTTTAAAAAACCCTGGGCATGCATGCTTAAAATCCAGTTGTTAAGAAAGTTGAGTGCATCATGGTCCTGTTTTTTTATGGCAAACCCGATGGGTTCTTTAGTAAAATTTCCCTTGAAAGGCACAAATAATTTTTCAGGATATTTTAACGCATGGAATATTGGCATGGGAGCGGAGGCAACCACTGCATAAACGCGTCCAAGGTGCAATTCCTGAAGAGCCTGGCTTTCATTTTCAAATAATTTCAATGTTGCATGTGGCATATATTTGGAAACTGCCTGTTCCGCTGTTGTCCCTAATCTTGCTGCAATCACAACCTCTTTTTTATTAAAATCATCAAGGGAAAGAAAGCCTTTAGCTTTAACTTTATTTGCCACCAGAGACATGCCTGAATAGTCATAGGGGATTGTAAAATTGACTTTTAAATTCCTCTCAGGAGTGATTCCCATTCCTCCGATTATCACATCAAACTTACCTGTTAAAAGTGCAGGGATAATACCTGACCATGCTGTGGGTACGAACTCAATTTCAACTCCCATATCCTTTGCAAGTTTTTTTGCCACATCAATCTCAAATCCAATAAGTTTTCCCTGTTTGTCTTTCATCGCCCAAGGAACAAAGGTTGACATACCAACTCTTATTACTCCTTTTTTCTGAATAGTTTCAATAATGCTTTCCTGGGCAGATGCTGTACCGCAAATTAAAATTAAAAACAGAATACTCAAACAAATAAATTGTTTCATCTTTTTCTCCTTATTAATATTTCCTATCTTATTTTTTATTTAGTCAATAAATTTCAGTCGGTTTTCAAACTTCCTTATAAAAAGAGATAGCGTAGCTGTAACAACAAAATAACATAAAGCTATAGTAAACCATATTTCAAAGGTTAAAAATGTCTGAGATACAATTCTCTGCCCCTGCATGGTCAAATCGTAAATGGAAATTGTACTTACCAGAGCAGAATCCTTTACCAGTGATACACTCTGGCCTGCAAGCATAGGAAGTGTCTGTCGCAACATCTGAGGGATAATCACTTTAATATATACATGGGGCACTGACAGACCTAAACTCTGGGCAGCCTCATATTGCCCTTTTGGAACACTTAAAATACCTGAACGTATAATTTCTGAAGAATAAGCGCCTTCAAACAGGCTTAATGCAATAACTGCAGAAAAAAATGCAGAGATATTAAATACAGGTGCGATTACAAAATACATTAAAAATATCTGTATAAGCAACGGGGTATTCCTGATCGTCTCCACATAAAACCATGATATAAATCTAAGGACAGGTGAGGAAGACATTCTTGCAAAAGCAGATATCAATCCAATAAGAAGTGACAGTACAAGACCCAAACAGGATATCTTAAGAGTTATTATCAGACCGTCAAGTAGCAGACCCCTGACAAATACTCCATTTTCAAATACAAACAGATATGGTTTAACTCTGTACCACTGCCAATTATATTCAAGGTTTTGATATCCGAAAACAATAACAATCAAAAATAATAATAAAAATATAAAGAGCTTCAGGCCCTTTTTTAAATTTTGAAAATTAAATTCAAAATCCGATTTAAAATCAAGTAGCCTTTTATAAACAATAAAAGCAAAAACTGCGCCTATTAGATCCGCAATCAAGTCAAAAAAATCACCGCCTCTCTCTACAATAAAGGTTTCTTGAACAACCTCTATCAATCCTCCCAAAACCACTGCATATATAAAAATAAAACAATACTGTTTAAGCCTGATTTTGTTTTTTACTTCATACTGTATAGTAAGTGATAAAAAAAAATAGAAACAAAAGTGAACCATCTTATCAAGGTATGGAATCTCAAATTCCGGCTGAGACAATTCATCCCCGGGAATAAAACATAAAATTATGATAGCAATTGAACAGAGAATTGATCTCCAGTATTTAAGTAAAATTTTCAAACCCATAAAATCTCATATTTTTCATTATTGGTGACATGTCAAGCAATTAGTTCAAATTTCAAACCGCAGGCTCAGCAAACAAATACTACCCCAGGAAGCCAACAAAATCAAACCTCAACTGATCTGCATTAATAAAATATCTTTTTTAAATTTTATTGACAAAGATGAATCTCCACCCTTATACTTTTTTTCAACTGTATTGTAACTGTATTGCCTGAGACAGTATTTGAAGTTCAAAATTCATGGCTGCCATACTTAATGGAATAATTGTTATTTCTTTTAATGTGATAAAAATGATAAAAATTAATAAAAAAACTTATTTTATAGCTGGTTTAATTTTTATATCCATATTTTGGGCAACACAGCCTAAGGCTGGAGAGCCTGGAAAAGCTGGTGCCAAAATTGCTGCACTCCCTGTTTTGAAAATGGGCCTGAATGTAGCCAGCTTTAATACTCTGGATCCCCATCAGGCAGCTTCTTCAAGTGACCGAATTCTGGCAGATATGGTCTTCAATGGTCTAATCCGGTTTAAACCAGGACTTGCACCTGATCTGGAACCGGATCTCGCACTCAATATACCAGAACCTGAGATTATAAATGGCAAGCAGACATGGACATTTCATCTGCGAAAAGGTGTTATGTTTCATTCTGCTGAAAACACCGTTCCTAAGGAACTTACTGCCCAAACTATTCTTCTCTCCTTTGAAAAGACCATGGATCCAATGCAGTCTGCATATGCGGGAGGATATGACGGTATCCAACTTGAAGCCCTTGGTCCATATACAATCCGATTTACAGTTTACCCGGCGCAGTCCCCTCTTTTATTTTTACCAAAAGTGGCTAACTATGCCGGAGGATTCATTATTTTTGAAACAGGCAAGGGAAGACTGCTCGGCACAGGCCCTTTTATCATCACAGACCAGACTGACAAAACAAAATTTTCCCTGGCGCCTCATACAGGGTATTTCAGGGGAACACCCCGCCTTGGTGGTGTGGAAATTTATTTTCTGCCCGACTCTTCTTTGCGGTTGTCAGAATTTCACCGCCACCTTGACGTAATCTG
>DAOWDR010000427.1 GCA_030638935.1 Desulfobacteraceae bacterium
CCACGGTATCTAATTTCATGTCATTGCTGGAATCCCGGGATGCAGCAAAATTATTAAAAGGGGTGACCATTGCCAGTATCGGTCCAATAACCTCGGACACGGCAAGATCACTTGGCATTGAACCGAATATTGAAGCCGACCCCTATACCATTCCCGGCCTTGTTGATGCCCTGGTTGCCGAATATGAGAAAAGGCAATAATCCATGATTGCAGGCAACCGCTCCATCAATTACCTTCGGATATCCGTCACAGACCGGTGCAATTTCAGGTGCCGGTATTGTGTCCCTGCTTCTCCTTTTTCAGTTATTGAACATAAAAAAATTGCCCGGTATGAAGAACTTTTAAAGATTACCCGTCTTGCCTGTGAACTTGGGATCACCAAGGTAAGAATTACCGGAGGAGAGCCCTTTGTCAGAAAAGGAATCTTCTCTTTTCTGGAAAAACTGTGTAATCTGGATGCCCTTAAGGATGTTTCCATTACCACCAATGGCTCACTTTTAACCCGGGACAAAATAAAAGCGCTTATCCAGATGGGTATCAAGCGATTAAATTTCAGCCTGGACACCCTGGATCCTGTCAAATTTGCATCCATCACCGGCAGGGACAGATTCCACCGGGTATGGGATTCCATTATGACGGCCCACTCCCTTGGCATATCCCCCATTAAAATAAATGCAGTGGCCCTCAGGGGGTTTAATGATGATGAGATTGACTCCCTTGCAGCCCTCACCATGGAATACCCCTTCCATCTCCGCTTCATTGAATATATGCCCATGGGAGATTCTGCTGTTGAAAAAAACCAGCAAATACTGACCCAAGAAATACAGGATAAAATTGAATCCAGCTTTGGCCCCCTTATTCCCATGGAAAGGGAGTATAATGACGGTCCTGCCAAGAAGTTCAAACTATCCAATGCCAAAGGAGTAGTGGGATTCATCACCCCCATCTCTTCCCATTTTTGTAGCGAATGCAACAGGTTAAGACTTACCTCCCGGGGCACTCTGCGTCCCTGTCTTTTGCACAATTATGAAAAAGATATTCTAATCTCACTAAGAAACGGGGCATCGGACCGGGAATTAAAATCAATTATTGAATCCACCCTGACCCACAAACCTTTGTTCCACTCCCTCAATGAAGCCAATGCCAAAGATATTCCCATCAGCCATATGACCTCCATTGGAGGATAAATCCATAATTTTTCATTTTTTTTGAACATTTTCGTTTTTCCGGTGTCTTATTATTAACAAGGGATGCAAACAGCTTGAATTGCATTTTTATTGATACTAAGATGGAGGAAAAAATGAAACAAATTACCGCATTTACACTGACCATGATGATTCTTGTATGTTTTTCAACAGCACCTGCCAATGCAGGCGCTGCCAGGCGGCATACCATAGAAGGTTTTATTCTGGGAACCGGGGTAGCACTTGTGGGAACCGCTATTATTCACGGCATGAACAAGGAGCAACAGCATTCCTATAATTATCCCCGGCACCAAAGACATAAATCTAATCGCCATCACAGGCGATATGCAAGATACGCAAGTGCTCCTGATAGACATTGGGGGGGCCACTGGGAAATCCAGGAAATTTGGATTGCAGATAAATACAAAAAAAGATGGAATCCCGGTCATTACAACCATGGAGGCTGGGTAGAAGGCCGATATAAAAGATTTCCGGTAACAAAAGGCCATTGGCAGACACAAAGGGTATGGGTACCTCGTTAAATTCAACCACAGATCATAATGGCGGATTGTGAACAAGTCAAAGGCAGAACCCATTGAGGAGCACGAGCTTGTTGAGCGGCTAAAAAAAGGCCAGGAATGGGCATACAATGTCCTGGTAACCCGTTACCAGGACAGGCTCCTGAAAATTGCCTACGGGATTACCCTGGATATGGAAGAAAGCCGGGAAGTTGTTCAGGATGTATTTGTCAGCGCATTTAAGCACATCCATGGATTCCGCAGGGAAGCAGGACTGTGGGGATGGTTAAAAAAGATCACCATCAATGCCTGCCTGAACTGGAAAAGGAAATGGAAACGGCGCTTTAAATGGCACCATACCTCCCTGGGACCGGAAAATGACCACCTGCTGTATGGGGTTGAAAAAAACAGATCAACCCCGGAATCCATTCTAGGGGAAAAAGAGTTTGAAGGCAATCTGATAAAGGCCATACACAAACTCCCGGAAAAAAACCGCCTGGTCTTTGTTCTAAGCGCCATTGAAGGGCTTTCCTATGAAGAGATTGCCCAGACCCTGAAGATACGGAAAGGAACGGTCAGTTCACGGCTGTTCCATGCAAGAAAACAGATTCTGGCATATGTGGATGTTTTAAACGGATGATTAACCCAGCAGATTATTCAGCCTAAAGGAAACGGCAGCATGAAGCAACAATGCAGCAAATACACACAAAAGTTCATTAGCCGATTCATTGATAATGAACTGGACCCTGCCAGGACAAAAAAATTTTCATCCCACCTTGGGCACTGCCCCGACTGCGCAGACCAGGTGGCCAGATTCCAAAAACTCAGCATTATTTTTAACGAGTATGCCACAACACAGGTTGCCCAGAGCAAGGTATCTCCCATGGACATGGCGGCCAATAGCTTGAGCTTGGGTTCCGGAAAATCCCATGGTATCTTTAACCGTTTCGGGATGCTGACCGATCACATGTATATCAAACTGGCATCCCTTACCGCTGTTGCCGCCCTTTTAATCCTGGCTGTTTTCCATGGCAGCGCACCAACGGGCCCCAGTGCCATTGTAAAATCCCTTGACACAAATGCATCATCGGTTATGATAATTGAAACTCAAAAAGAGAAACACACCATAATCTGGTTTTCAGAAACCTGATAGACTATCAGCAATTTGATAGCATAGAGGAGGTCCATGGGCAAATTTCAAATAATAATGGTGTTCTGGTTCAGCATGATTTACCTGTTCCCGAATCCGGTTTTGGCCCAGACTGTTTACAACACCCAGATCAAGGTCATCCAGGCAGCCACGGGATCTTCACACATCGACCCTGGCATTAAAAATCTTGTTCGGGAAATTAAATCTGTCTTCAAATATACAGACTACCGGCTGATCAAGAACAAAAAAATGGCACTAAGAAAAAACCAGACCGGAAAAATTGCCCTTCCGGGCAACAGAACCCTTGCGGTCACCCCTGTGGACATGGACGGCAATCGGATCACTTACAAGATCCGAATTGATAAAAAACAAGCCCAGGTATTTCAAACCCGGGTATTGCTTAAGAATCATAACAGCATCACCATTGGCGGTCCCCAATATAAAAAAGGAGTCCTCCTCCTCAATATAAAAGGAGATGTGCGCTAAACTAAGCTTTTAGATTTGTTTTTTTTGTCAAGAAGGCTGGCAGCCTCCTTGTTTGAGCCCAAAAGCACAGATAGCCATTGGGTGGAATCCCTGCCCCCAAGGGCAATCTTTGCCGCCATTGTCAAGGGTACAGAGAGAAGCATACCCACCGGCCCCAGCACCCATCCCCAAAATGCCAGGGAAAGGAATACAACAAGGGCGGACAGCCCTATCCCCTGCCCCATGATTCTGGGTTCAATCACACTGCCCACAACCGTGTTCACGATCAAAAAGCCCAGGCCCACAAAACCGGCAGGCACAGGCCCCAGCTGAACCAAAGCCAATAAAACAGCAGGAACCGCAGCGATAATGGAACCAATATTAGGGATATAATTGAATAGAAAGGCAAAGACCCCCCACATGACCGGGAAATCAACACCCTGCACCATCAGCCACAGAGTAATGGTCAACCCCGTTGCAAGACTGGTAATGGTTTTGATACCAAGATACCGGTTCACACCAATAGTAATTTCAGAATAGCGATCAAGATCGACATCCCGGCCACTGGAAAGTGCCCTTAGCTTATTGGGGAACCCGGCTGCCTCGGAAAGAATAAAAAGAAAGGTTAAAAAAACAAAAAAAGTATTGGTAAGCACTCCCCCCAATCCGTTGAGTGTATTTGCCGCCAGCTTGAGAATATGACTGGGGTTGAAAATTTGAGTCAATTTGTCCGCCTCCACATCAATACCATACCGGGACAAGAACCCCAGGCTATCGTAAATCAAAGACATAAGCCGTTCCTGGTAAAAAGGAAGGTTGTTGGAAAAATCGGCAATGGAAGAAGAGACAAGGGTTACCAAAACCATTTGAACCGCAATAGCACCGAGCATGAGAATCAAAATCGCCACAATACTTGGAATCCCTTTTTTCTGCATCCAGAATAGGGGTGGCGCACAGATAATGGCAAGAAATACTGCCAGGAAAAAGGGAACGACCAGAACAGCAGCAGCCTTCATTCCGGCCACTATGATGACAAATGCCGCACACCCCATAAGGGATCCATTGCGAATACTTATTGCTTCCATATACTTTTACCTTAAATGTTGTAATATTGATCTATATTTATCAAACCCGCCTTCAAAGTCAAGATTTGCAGGGCGATAAAATCAAACCTGTCTTTATTGAGTTAGGTATGGATTTTTTTAGTCCAGTGGCAAACGTACGATAAATTTTGCACCAAAGCCGGGTCTGGATTCAACCATCATCTCGCCTCCGTGATTTTCGGTAATAATAAAATATGAAACACTTAAGCCCAGGCCCGTACCCACCCCCTCGGGTTTGGTCGTATAAAATGGCTCAAAAATCCGTTTCCGTGTTTCTTCATCCATACCCGGACCATTGTCTTCTATCTCTATATGGGCCATAAATTTATCACGATTGAGACGAAAAACCAGTGTGGGATTTTCAATGTGTTTCCCTTCCAGATGCATGGCTTCAGCAGCATTTTTAATGATATTAAAAAACACTTGGATAATTTTACTCTCTTCACAAACAACCACAGGAAAATCTGTTTCAATCTCATGGACAATCTTTATTTGTTTAAAGTCATACTTTTTTTCCAAATCATAATGGTTTTGGGCAAGTTTGAGGGTTTTATCAATCAGAGAAACCATGGAATATTCTGATTTTACCGAGTCTCCTTTTTTGGCAAAGGATAGCATGTTGTTAACAATTTTGGCTGCATGGATCCCGGCAACGTTGATATTGTCAATCTTATGCAAAATATCCCGCCTGTCCATATAGTCTCTTATCGCAGCAAGGCTGGTTCCCGCCTTTTCAGCAGCCCTATTATTGGCTGGTAAATCCAAAGTCAGCCGGTTTAATACAAGCTGGGCATTCTGCATCATGCCGGCCAGGGGATTATTTATTTCATGGGCCATTCCCGCTGCAAGCCCCCCAACGGAAAGCATCTTTTCAGACTGGGTGATCATTTCTCCAAGCTTAACAGTTTGGGTAACATCATCAATGCGGATAACAGCACCTTTTTCTTTCTGCCCCATGAGGGGTGAGGCTGTTACATCCAGGTATATGTTTTCTCCTTTGTCATGGGAAACCAGCCTGAAATGTTCCTGGACCCGATTACCGCAAACCATGGTTTGAATTTTTTCCGATTCGCCTTTCAATAGGGGGAAAACGTCCTCAAGTGTTTTTCCCAAAGCCTCACCAGCTAGAATACCGGTCATGTTTTCCGCTTGAAGATTCCACTGGGTCACCCTGGTGCCTGAATCTACACCAAGGAGCACCGAAGGTATTGAGTTAATAATATTGGCCAGAAAACTGCGCAGGTTTATCAAGTCCTCCTGGGTCTGTTTGAGCCTGGTAATATTTATGACTGCTATTAAACCTGCAGGTTTGCCATAATACTCGGCCGTGCTGCCTTCAACATAAACCCATTTTTCTTCACCCGTTTTTGTTATTATTATGGCTTCATATCCAGTTTCAGCTTTTAGCCCTTTTTCTCTCATCTTTTCGATTTTTATTATTTGATCCTGGTAGTCGGGATGGGCTATTTCCCAGGTGTTCATTGTTTTTAATTCATCAAAGCTATAACCACTGAGTTGCTCGGCAGCAGGATTCGAATAAATAAATCTATGATTTTGATAGAGCATGATAGCCGTGGATGTTGTTTCGGCCAGGGTCCTGAACAGGTACTCGCTTTGTTTCATTTTTTTCTCGGCGGCCCGGCTCTTTGCCCGCTCAATACGATAGTTGTTCATGATAAAATTACTGACAAAACTGGCAATAAAAACACCAATAATAAAGGTCGCAAAATAATCGACAAACTGAAAATGTATTGTATTGTAAGATATAATCAGGTCTGGGCGGTAATACTGAATCAGCAATAGACCCGCTACTAAAATCAATATGACAAATGCCGTCAAATTTCTCTGATTCTTTGTTGAAATCAAATTAAGCAAAAAAATTATTATCAATGCGATAATAGTCGAAGGGCCTGAAATGCCACCATTAAAAAACCAGGCAAATGTTAAGAAGAGACTACCGGATAGTAAAATTATCCAGAAGCTGAATTTGAACCGATTTTTAAATCGGCTATGGTAGTAAAAAAGATTGCAGAGCCCGCCAAAAAACAATGAGCCTAGAACCATCTGCCAGGGAAGTTTAATGAAAAAATTTAAAATAACACTTGCATAAAACCCCAGAGATGTAAAAAAATAGATCCCAATAATGCAGCGCTGTTCAATGGTAAATTCATCCTCACTGCCTATTATTTTTTTAGCGGTGTGGATGGTTCTTGTTCTAATATCAGTCATGATACGTTCTTTATTTCCTCATGGTATTCAATAGGGAATGATCTGCTTCTGGAACATATCATAAATGAATCAGCCCCACAATTTAATCCGTGGAATTATCAAGCCTGACCATGGCCAGGGTATAATGGGATGGTTTGAAAATTTTTTTGTCAGTTGACTTTCTGGTCCATGCCCATTAAAGGAAGATAGTAAATAATTGTCTTGTTGAATACGGGCACTGGAAATTTAAAATATCAGGATTATGAAAAATGGAGATTCCACATTCTCTTCTAATACGGCTAAAAGAAAATGAGAAGATTGCCCAGAAGTTCAATGAAATAGAGATCAGCATACTCACCATATTAAATTTTCAAGATTTTCTTGAAAGGCTTTTATTTGAAATAAGTGATAAATTTTCCATTGGCTATATATGGATTTCGATTATCCAAGAAAGCTCTATTGCAAAACAACTCCACGATATTCAGGATTCAGAGCTGTTAAGAACTTCCACTGCCTTTGTGCCAAAAGAAGAATTTTTGTCAGTGACACAAAACAGTCTAAGCCCATTGCTGGCCAATGAAAACCTGGGTGTTTTCCATGCCCTTGTTCCGGAAATATCCAACTATGACATGGGATCCATTGCCATTGCTCCGATTACTCTTGATGGGACAGTCATTGGAAGTATCAACCAGGCAGACAAGGATAAAAACAGGTTTGAGCCGGGCATTGACACCTCATTATTAGAGCAGCTTGCCCTCAAGGTCTCTTTATGCCTTTCAAATGTTACGGCCCACGAGCAATTGAAATTTTTAGCATTCCATGACCCCTTGACTGGACTGTTGAACCGGAGGGTCATGGAAAGAATCCTTGAAAGGGAATTCCAACGTGCCAAACGGTATCAGATTGAGTTGACACTGCTTTTTCTGGATCTTGATGATTTTAAATCCATTAATGACACCTTTGGACACGATAATGGAGACCGTGCTCTTTGTCACGTTTCCGACGTATTAAGCCGACTCAAGCGGGATTCTGATATTGTGGCCCGGTTTGCCGGTGACGAATTTGTTGTTATCCTCCCCTCCACCAGCAAAGCCCAGGCAGAGCATTATGTTGGGCGGGTGATAAAAAATTTAAAATCAACCCCTTTGTCTACAAATGACACAAACTTTTTTGTAAAATTGAGTTATGGAATTTCCACTGCCTCTGAAAAGGGTATTGACTCATCAAAGTTACTGTTAAAAGAGGCAGACAAAAGGCTCTACCAGGCTAAGGAAGAAAAGAATAAGACCTGAGTCATTAAACTCAAACCGCTGATGCCTGAATTTTGGGGTTCTATTAAAAATTTCTTTTCTAATCTCCCCTAATATAGTATCTTAAATCAATATTGTACAAATATTTACCATCCTATAAACGACTAAAATAATAATCTTTACTAAAAAATCGATATGCGATTGTCCATGGTCTATGGTATTTAAAAAACTCAAATTCAGGAACAAACTGCTGGTATCATTTTTAGCGGCCTTTGTACCTCTGATTCTTTTTGGAAGTATCCTTGCCTACTACCAGGTAAAAAACAGACTGGAAGCCAGTATTGAAAAGGAACTGACCGATACAACCGCATCTTTGGTAAACCTGATCCAGACTTCGGCCACAATTTCCATTAAAAACCGATTACAGGCCATTGCCGAGAAAAATTTTGATCTTGCCGAGTATTATTATAGCAAGCATCGATCCGGTTTATTGACCCGTGAACAAGCAATCAAAACCATTGAAGAAATTTTTTTAAACCAACCGGTTGGCATCAGCGGATATATTTATTGTTTGAACAGTCAGGGTAAGGTGATCATCCATCCCAATGACAAGGTAAAAGGGACCAATGTCTCAAATTTTAATTTTATCAAACAACAGTTGCAGACAAAAGAAGGCTACCTAGAATATGACTGGAAAAATCCTGGAGAAGCCCAAGAGCGTCCAAAAGCCCTGTATATGGTATATTTCAAACCCCTTGACTGGATTATTTCAGTATCCTCCTATCGGAATGAATTCAGTTATCTGGTGGATATCACGGATTTTAAAGAGAGTATTCTTTCCTTTAAGTCAGGGAAAACCGGATATGCCTTTGTTATGGATGAAACCGGTCAAGCTCTTATCCACCCGAATTTTCAGGGGGTAAATCTTTTACAACAGACAAGTAATACCAATGAGATACCCCAACGGATAATATCCATGAAAAACGGAAAACTCCGTTATTTCTGGCAAAACCCGGATGAAGACAAACCCAGGGAAAAAACCATTATTTTCAAGCATCTGCCGGAATATAAATGGATTGTCGCCTCCACAAGCTATGTAGAAGAAATATTTTCCCCTTTACAAAAGTTTAAAACTTTTCTGGCAACAGGGATTGCAATTATATTATTATTTACAATTTTTCTGACCTTTTTCATCAGCAGGACCTTGACCAGACCCCTGGATAAATTAATTCAAAAGCTAGAAACAGGAAGCCGGGGAGATTTCTCAGTGAGGATGGATTATGAATCTCCAGACGAATTGGGGAAATTATCCATGCATTTTAATGCCTTCATGGACCGTTTGGAGGATTACCATGAAAAACTGAACAATGAGATTCAAAAGACCATTAACACCCAGGCAGCACTGGTGGAAAATGAACTCAAGCTCAGGGGAATTTTTAACCAATCATTTCAATATACCGCTATTATTTCCCCCTATGGCATACTTGAAGAAGTCAACCAAAGCGCCCTTGATTATGCAGGTTGTACAGAGGCCGACGTCCTTTATAAACCCTTTTGGGAGACCTTGTGGTGGGCCCATGATCCCAACAGCCAGAAAGAAATAAAAAATGCGGTTCAAAGGGCGCTGCAAGGAGAGCTGGTTAGAATGGAGACAACCAACAAAGCTGCAAGCGGTGAGATTAGAGATATTGATGTTTCCGTAAAACCAATCTTTAATAATTCCAACCAGATTGAATTTATCATCTTAGAGGGCCGGGATATCACAAACCTTAAACAGGCTGAAATAGAAAGGCGTCACCTTGCAGTACAGCTCGAAAAATCCCAAAAGATGGAAGCCATTGGCACACTGGCCGGGGGGATTGCCCATGATTTTAATAATATTCTTTCCAGTATTTTCGGATATACACAATTGGCGGAAATGAGCATTGAAACCCCTGATAAAACAAAAAAACATCTTGCCCAGATCGTTAAAGGAGCACAACGTGCTGCCGGCTTGGTCCAACAAATTCTGACCTTCAGTCGTCAGACAGAATATAAAAAACTTCCATTAAAAATACATTTGGTTATAAAAGAAGCCCTTAAATTGTTAAGATCTTCTATTCCCACTACCATTGACATTCAGATAAAGATTCAATCAAAATCAATGGTCATGGCCGACCCCACACAAATGCACCAGGTTATCATGAATCTATGCACCAACGCCTACCATTCAATGCTTGAAACCGGGGGTATTTTAACCGTTCAATTGCAGGAAATAAATAAGGCTGAATGCTTGAATCAGCCGGTGGACCTGCCGGGTTCCTGTGATTATTTAAAACTGGAGGTCATGGATACCGGTCACGGAATGGATCAAAACACCATGAAAAAAGCATTTGATCCTTATTTCACTACCAAAGAAGTGGGTCGGGGAACAGGTTTCGGCCTGGCATTGGTCCATGCAATCATTGAAGAACATGAAGGGATAATCCATGTTGAGAGCAAGCCGGGAGCCGGTTCCACTTTTTTAATCTTTCTGCCGATTGTTGAAAAAGAATCTTCAACAACAAACCAAAGAAGAGACACAATTGATGAGCCCATGGGAGGAAAGGAAACCATCATGGTGGTGGATGATGACGAAGATATCCGAATGTTAACCTGTGATCTGCTTGAAAGTTTCGGTTACACGGCCCATTCCTTTATAAACGGTGAGGAAGCCATGGTTCAATTCAAACTAGATCCAAACCATTTTGATCTTATCATTAC
>DAOWDR010000056.1 GCA_030638935.1 Desulfobacteraceae bacterium
GTTTTGAAAAGAGTGAGGCCATTGAAGAGGCCATTGAAAAACTTGAAAAGGAGATTTCCTTTTGGGAGGAGAAGATTGGCGACTTGACCCGGGAAAAAAATAATATAGTCCAGTGGGCTAAGGAAAATCCCGGCAATGCCGTGGTATCCAGTGACGGGACTATCCTACCTGGAACCGCTATTTTTGGAAAGCATAGTGATATGATAATTGAACAGGTTGTCCGGCGTGGAAAGATAAGAGAGGTCCTGTTTACGGCTGAGGGGTCTGAAAACAGACAGAAGTACGAGATGCAAATTCAGAATATTTAAATTTTATAGCAGCTTTAAAAAAATAAGAGTACCTGGTTAGTCGGTTTGGATCAAGCCTATTTTTTCATCTTTTTCTATCCATATCCTGTTCAGCCATTCACAGAATACTGCCTTATATTCCGGGTCATTAAAATAATCCCCTTTCAACTCCTGGTTCACCTCTAACACTTTTAAATCAATAATAATTTTTTTGGCCTTGCCGGATAAAAAATCCCAAAAGTTTGGGGTTTCCCCTGGATATATGATGGTCACATCAATTATTTTGTGAAGATAATCCCCCATGGATCCCAGAACAAATGCAACCCCTCCGGCTTTTGGGTTGAGCAAATTGACAAAGGGTGTCTTTTGAGCCTCATTTTTTTGGGGGGTGAACCTTGTGCCTTCCACAAAATTCATAATGGATATTGGTGTGTGTTTAAATTTTTCACAAGCCTTTCTTGTGCTTTCAAGATCTTTACCCCGCAGGTGGGGATTTTGGGCAAGGGCCTTTTTCGAATACCGTTTCATGAAGGGGAAATCAAGAGCCCACCAGGCAATTCCCAGAAAGGGAACCCAGATCAGTTCTTTTTTTAAAAAAAATTTCAGCATTGGGATTTTTCGGTTCAATACCTTCTGGAGTACCAGGATGTCAACCCAGGACTGGTGGTTTGACATGACCAGATACCATTCTTTCTTATTTAATTTTTCCAGCCCCCGGATATCCCAGTTGATTTTAGAAAACAGGTCTGAATTCAACGAATTGATGCTGATCCACAAAGAGGCAATGGCGATGAGAATTTTATCCAGGATCACAATGACCGGTTGGAAGGGAAGAATAAATTTAAATAGAGACAGAAAAATCAAAGGTGTACTTAAGCAAATGGTATTTACCAAGACCATCAGGAAGGATAAAACACCTTTGAGGGGGGAGGGTAAAAAAGAGAGCATCAGTTTTTGTATCCTTTTGTATGGGTCTCTATATGTTTTTTTATGGTCCGTCGGTCCAACCCTGTTTTTCGGGCCACTTTTTCATAGGTTCCAAGGGTGTCATAAAGCAGCTTGCAATACCCTGCCACAAGATCGGGTACGGCAATACTTTTTTCCTGTATTCCCTGCTGAAGGATTTTGGAAAGGGATAGGGTTGGTTCTTTTATCTCTTTGCCATGGTAATCCCTTTTAAGCAATACGCTTCTGACGCATTGCTCCAATTCTCTGACATTGCCTGGCCATTGATAATTCTTTCCAAGCCTACGGTCAATGATTCTTTTTACTTGTTGGTTTAGTTTTTTTGAATGCATACCCGTCATGCGGTGGATGGTGAAATTTAAAAGATCATCCAGCTCCGAAGGAGACTCTTTGATGCGGGTCCGAAGGGGCGGGACCTCTATTATATCTGAACAGAGCCGGTAATAAAAATCATCCCTGAAGATTTTGCCGCCCAGGACCTCTTGTTTCGGACGGTTTGTGGCTGCAATGACCCGGCCGTTAAACCGTAAAATTGTGTGGGCGCCCACAGGGGCAAAGTGCCTTTCCTGAAGAACACGCAAAAGTTTGATCTGTACATGGTTGGGTATCTCTCCGATTTCATCCAAAAGGATTGAACCGTGGGGGCTGCATCTGTCAAAAACCCCCTGATAGTCTTCAACTGCCCCGGTGAATGCCCCCTTGGTATGCCCGAATAATTCTGATTCCAAAAGGGCTTCAGGGTACTGGGATAGGTTCAGGGAGGAAAAGGCCCGGGTAAAGCTTTCGGCAAAACAGCCTCTTTTGGTATCAAAGGGAATATAGCCGCTTCGACCGATGGCCTTGGCCGCTGTCCCCTTCCCGGTTCCGGTCTCCCCTAAAAGCAGGGTGGAAAAGTCCTCCATCTTATTCCATAAGCAACTATCATATAGTTCAATATTATGGGTGAAGACATTATACCATAGGTGTTTTTTCAGGCTACGCATGCAGGGGCTGCTACCCACCAGGGCGTGGGAGATAAAGTAAAATGCCCGCCGTAATTGGTAGGATAGGGCAAAATAATGGTAAAAGGTCTGGGTGTCAAAGCCTTTTTGAATAACCATCTGTTTTGCATCTTCAACAAAGCTGACTTTGATAGGAGAATCTTCAGCTTTGATCTGGTCTTTGATCAATTGGTCAAATTTGTCCCTGAATTTGTGAAAGAAATCAAATAAATAAACCACCCTAAGGATTTCCCTGTCCCTGTCCTGGTAGTCATTGAGATTCCCCTTATTTTCCGTCTCCAGTTTATTTAAACGCTGATCCACTTCCCTGACACATTTGTCCTTACTTTCCCTCCGGGTGGCAGAGGGGAAAAGTCCGGCAATTTTCTGGTCTAATTTTTCCCTTAGCTCGCTGAAAGGATTTGCAAATGCTGCATTATAAACGGTTCTGAAAAATTGTCTTTCTTTTTTATCCAATTTGATGTTTTTCACAAAGTCTCCATTGGCGTCCATTGGTTAATCCACAAAAATTTAAGTTACTGAGCAATTTTGTACAATCCGTATACATAAAATGCAAGAGTATTTAAGGGTGCCCAGGGTGGGATAGGGGTGTTTTTTTGAAAAACAATTATATTTCAAGGTGTTAAAAAAAAATTGAGACTGGCACACTCCTTGATAAGTAAAAGGGTTTGAGAACCATTATTTTCTTTTGGCAGGCGGCCAAAAGAAGGATGATACCAAAACTTAATATTGGAGCAAAATTTATGATTACAAGAATACTGAATTCAAGATTACCTTTGATGATTTATACACCTGCCAAGGTATTTGATTCCAGATATTTTCACGCCATTTACCAATCTGGTGCCCTACCTGTATTTGACACGGAATTTTTAAGCCGTGATGACATTTTGCAAAAGGCCTTGCTGCTTTCCCGGGAAAATTTGAGTTTTGGCCTGCGCTTGTCCTTCCATGACCATGATACCATTGCCGCCCTGAAACAGGAAAATATGGCCAACCTTGATCTTTTGATTGTTCCACTTTCCAAAGAAGATAAGGCAGCTGATTTTTCCAATTTTGGTGATACAAAAATTGTTCTTGAAATTAAGGATATCAATCTGATTGAAAATATAAAGGGGGTTGATCCCCATGGGTTGATCCTCAAGGGGAATGAGGCCGGGGGAAAGGTTTCCAGATATTCTTCTTTTATTCTTATGCAATGGTATAAAAAAAATAGTGACTTACCTATCTTTATCCACGGCGGGGTGGGCAGGTATACAGCAGCCGGTATGCTGGCTGCAGGCGTGTCGGGATTTGTAATGGACAGCCAGGTCCTCCTGGCCGACGAGGCCCCTGTGTCGGATAATTTTAAGAAGCTTTTGGCCATGGTGGATGAAGGAGATTCCACTGAAATTATTTTCCAGGACAAAGAAATCTATCGGGTTTTTGCAAAATTAGGCACTAAGATTGTCAAGGATCTCAAGCAGGAAGCTGTTCTGGCAGGTGAGGCAATTGACGGTCATGAACTAATTTACCAGTCCATTGCCAACAACATAACCGGTCTGGACAATCCAGATGCACCATTTGTCCAGTCCCTGTTTTACCTGGGCCAGGACGGGGTATTTGCCAAGGAGTTTGCCAGGGAATCCACCAGCCTCGAGTCCATGGTATCTTCTTTTTTTACGACCATTGGGGAGAACCTTGATCTTATTGACCAGCATGATCCCGTGGTGCCGGATTCCGCCTTTGCAAAGGATCAGTCCACCAGGTTCCCTTTGATCCAGGGACCCATGGCCAATATCTCGGACAATGCTCAATTTGCTTCCATGGTATTGGAAGCCGGGGCACTGCCCTTTTTTGCCGTGGGAAGCCTGCCTGCATCTTTGGCCGATGATATGATACAAAAGGGGGCGGAAAAACTTAATAATTTTGGTGCCGGTCTTGTGGGTATTGAAGCATTTAATCCCATGGTGCACAAGCACCTTGACATGGTAAAAAAATACAAGGTTCCCTATGCTTTGTTTGCCGGTGGTATTCCCTCCCAGGTAGTTGAACTGGAAAAGGCGGGTACCAAAACCTATATGCACACCCCCTCGGTATCCATGATGGAAAATGCCCAGGAAAACGGGTGCCCCAGGTTTATTTTTGAAGGGGGCGAAGCCGGCGGCCATGTGAGCTCCCTGTCCAGCATGGTTCTCTGGGAAGCGGCCATCTCAAAGCTGGTCAATACATCCCGGGACCTGTCCGACCTTTATCTGGTTTTTGCCGGTGGTATCACCACTTCCTTTGCCTCTTTTTTCATCTCTGGCATGGCCTCATTCCTGGCTGCCAAAGGGGCGAAAATCGGTCTCCAGGTGGGTACTGCCTATCTGTTTTCCAATGAGATTGTTGATACTAAAGCTGTTCAAAAACAATACCAGGAAATTATCATTGAAAAAGATGAAACCATGGTCATAGGCAGAAGCCTGGGGTTGGCATCCAGAACAGCACCCACCCGGTTCGCCCGGGATATGGTGGAACATGAAGCCCAGATGATTCTTAACAAAGAAGGTTTAACCCAGAGGAAGCGTTCCTTTGAGAAACGCAATATCGGTTCCCTGCTTATCGGAGCCAAGGGTTTTTTGCCGGATTTTAAAAATCCAGGGGAAGAAAATTATACCTGGTTTGAAGCTGAGGAACACAGGGAAAAGGGTAATTTTCTGGTGGGTGACAGCCTGGCCTTTTTCAAGGAACCTGTCTCCATCAAAGATATCCATGATCAGTATTTTGACGGCAAGTCCAGATTGTTCAAACATATTAATCAGCTGGAGGTTTTTTCCAGCCCGAAAAACAGAATCCAAGACGAGATTGCCGTGGTTGGCATCGGCTGTACACTTCCCCATGCAGATACCCCGGACATGCTCTGGGAAAATATTTTAA
>DAOWDR010000388.1 GCA_030638935.1 Desulfobacteraceae bacterium
ATGGCAGTCAGAACACCGTTTTTGATATCTGTTCCGTCCGAGGCATAGGGGCCTGTTAAAGGACTCATGGAACCGATTTTCAAGGTCTTTGCAGAAACTGTGCAGAATAGAAATGGAACCAAAATCAATCCCATTGCCAAAATTGAAACAACTCTTTTTTTCATCTTTTCCTCCTAAAAATTATTGGTTAGCTGGCTGACCGAGATAGGCTTCAATCACCTTTGGATTATTCTGAAGTTCCTGGGGATCTCCTTCGGCAATTTTCACACCATGGTCAACACAAACAATATGATCACACACGCCCATGACCACTTTCATGTCATGCTCCACCAGGAGCACGTCAATGCCCAGGTCTTTTATGCGTGCAATGTCCTTCATCAACTCTGAGGATTCAGAGGGGTTCATACCTGCGGCCGGTTCATCCAGCAGCAGCACTTTTGGTTCCGAGGCAATGGCCCGGGCGATTTCAAGACGCCGCTGCAAGCCGTAGGGCAGGTTGGAAGCCACGGTGTCGGCATATTTACCAACACCCATAAATACCAATGCTTCCAGGGCTTTCTCACGTATCCAGGCCTCCTCCCGCTTCTGGGAAGGAGTTCTTAAAATAGAACCGATAATTCCTTTTTTGGTCCGGCAGTGCCTGGCAACCATGGCATTTTCTACGGCGGTCATGGCGGAAAAAAGGCGGATATTCTGGAATGTTCTGGCAATACCCTTTTTAAAAATCACATAGGGTCTGTTGCCCAGGATGTTTTCCCCGTCAAAAATCACATCGCCTTCAGAGGCCTGGTAAACTCCGGTGAGAACGTTAAAAACAGTGGTTTTTCCAGCACCATTGGGCCCGATCAGCCCCACAATCCTGCCATTGCCGATCGTGAAACTCAAATCGGATAATGCCAGGAGTCCACCAAACCTTACACTGATATTTTTTAGTTCTAATTGTGCCATACAGAATATCAATCCATTAAAATTATAAAACATGATAAACCGCTTAAGAAGCGCTTCTATAGCCTATTTGTAGCTTTACGTAGCCCATAAAAATTTTATTGTCAACAACAAAAAGACCTGTCTTACAGAACAAGACAGCAAAGAACCGGTCCAGGCAAAGGGATACAAATTTGTAATGGTCTAACCATATTAAAGCTATTTTTATGGTTTGTTTAGTTTTTTTATTTACAAAACATTTACATTGATATTGATATTGCGGGCAGAATTTGTAAAACTAACAAAAACCAACAGAAAACAGGCCAAAAGACATGAGACCTTCCCTTACAGAAAAACAGCAAAAACTATTTAACTACATTAAACAGGAGACCCTGGAAACAGGCATGGCCCCCAGCCTCAGAACAGCAGCAGCAGACCTTGACATCAGCCATGCTGCCGTGGCCCAGACACTGAAAACCCTTGAAGAAAAAAAGTATATCCGCAGGCAGGGACGGTACAGCCGGACCATTCATATATTTGACGACACCGGAGAGGTTGATCCGGGATTGCGCCAAAAGCTTATCCCGGTTATCGGGCGTATAACCGCAGGCCTGCCCATCTATGCCCACCAGGAATGGGAGGAAAGCATCCTGGTTGATGCCACCCTGTATCCGGGCAATGATCTCTTTGCACTCAGAATCCAGGGTCATTCAATGAAAAATGCCGGTATTCTTGACCAGGATATCGCCATTTGCCACCCCCGGCAATATGCCAGTAACAAGGAAATTGTCGTGGCCCTTATCCACAAAGAAGAAGCCACTGTCAAGCGGTTTTTCCTCCACCGGGATTTTATAGAGCTTCGCCCGGAAAACCCTGACTTCAAAGCCCAGACATACGGATTTGACGATGTACTGATCCAGGGAAAAGTCATTGGTATCATCCGGACACCCCAGGGCATGGACCCGGCGAATCCGCATTCGGCACATGAGCCTTACCTGCAAAAAAACGGTCAGGCCCGAAATTCAGCATACATTGTTTCCCTGCCACCCCAAGGAGGGCAACCAGGAAAAAGTTTTCAGGGTGATGGATGAAATCCGAACAAAATTTGGCAATAATGCCATAGGATCCGGGCTGGCCCGGGGAAACATCATGGACCGTATTGTAAAGCAAAAAAAACTCTCAACCTTTATAAGCCTTGAAGATTTCTTCAACCGGACCAGCACCCGGGAGGGTGAAATCCA
>DAOWDR010000269.1 GCA_030638935.1 Desulfobacteraceae bacterium
AAAAATATTTTTGATAATATCTTTATATTTGAATTAAGTCACATTCTAATTAATCTTCGCTGGTACATTTTTTGCTAAAGTTTGTTACAATATTGAATTATAATCAGACAAACAGGAGATGAAAAAATGAAAAAGCGGTATGTTGTTAGCATTGTCCTTTTTTTATTAGTTTTTCCGATAATAGGGTTTTCCAGCACATATACTTTTACTGATGACTTTAACGATGGAAATCTGAATGGTTGGACTTCAATAGGAGCTAATCACTGGGAAAATTCGGGAGATTCACTCCAGAGTTCATCATGGGATTATTCAACAATAGTGCTGGATGGCAGTAATCAAGCATCTGAGTATCAATCCATTACCGTTGATGCCTATTTTGATATCCATGACGCATCTAATAGCAATAGAATCGCACAGTTAAGGTTAAGAACTGAATCCAGTTGGGGGAATGGATATTTGGCAGATTTCCAAGAAGGAGGTCTTTATCTGTACGCTGGTGGTGGTGAGATAGCAAGATTCTCTTATGCATCATCTCCTATTATTGATGATAGTTGGAATCGTTTGCGATTTGATGTTTTGGGTACGGGATCAAATACAAATCTTAAACTCTGGGTTGGTGATAGTGTCTATCTCGATTTTGATTACAATAATACTAATTTAATCAATGACACTGGGTTTAGTGGTTTAGGTCGTCTTATTGAATATGACAATGTAACCGCCATTTCATCAGACAATGCACCAGTACCCGAACCAGCCACAATGCTTCTCTTTGGGATCGGCCTTTTGGGGCTTGCAGGAGTGAGCAGAAGAAAAGAATAACAACATTATAATAGCATCAATTTTAAAGGCAGGGCACGAGAAATGGCCCTGCCTTTTTTACTTTTCAGTCCATTTTTTAATATAAGTAAATTGATCCCCCGTTAAGTATTATTATCCTTACGGTGACTGTCATAAGCCACCAAAATTATCAATGATACCAGATCAAATATTGATAAATTTTTTAGCGTTACTGGCTATAGGGTTGGGTATCCAGGATTCAAAAGATCCTGTGGACTATTCCTGTAATTGTTCGATTCCTCAATGATCTTACAGCCCCAATATTGTGGTGTGAAACAATAGTTTGAAAAATATAGATGGACAGCCAGGGTGGGGAGGGTTCCGGGCGAATCGTTGATTGCAATCTACCCCCACCGGTGTCGGCTTTTCGAATCATTTACATCCTGATAATCAGCATTTTGTTTTTAATTGGTTCTTAATTGGTTTTTAATTCACAGTTTCCATGCTATGGATGATCCGCTTGGTCTGATTAAATGGATTGAGCTAAGTTTATTTACCCCGGGAAAATTCATTGCTATTATGGTATGATTCTGATTTTATTCCCCCTGAAATAGATAAAAGTAAAGGATACTTTATGCAAAAAACAGGTAAGGATTATATGGTGTTCCCCCTGGATTTTTCCTCGCTCAAAGAGGCAAAATCCTATGTCCGGCTTCTGGACGGCCATGTGGGGATGTTTAAGATTGGTCTGGAACTTTTTATTGACCAGGGGCCCTCTGTGGTGTCAATGGTCAGGGAGTTGAGTGATGCAAAAATTTTTCTTGATCTGAAGCTCCATGATATTTCCGCCACGGTGAAGCGGGCCATGGGACGGGTTGCCAATCTTGGGGTGGATCTGGTCACTGTCCATTGCGCCTCTGCCCAAATGCTTGAAATGGCAGTGGAAGGGGGCAGGGGAAAAACAGGGGTGCTGGGGGTGACGCTTTTAACGGACAATGATGCCCGGGCGGTGGAGGCCGGCGGGTTCAAGGAGTGCTTTGTTAAAGATCCCAATGAACTGGTTCTTGTCCGGGCCCGCATGGCCCATGGAGCCGGGTGCACAGGTGTGGTATGTTCCGGAAGGGAAGCCGCCCAGATCAAAGGGGCATTTGGCCGGGAGTTTCTGGCAGTTACTCCTGGGATAAGGCCGGAATGGAGCCTGCTTGAAAATGATGATCAAAAAAGGGTGACCACCCCGTCCCAGGCGGTGAAACAGGGCAGTGACCTCATTGTTATTGGCCGGCCCATCAGGGATGCTGCCGATCCTGCCAG
>DAOWDR010000321.1 GCA_030638935.1 Desulfobacteraceae bacterium
GGGTAAAAATTGTTGCCGAGCTCATCAATGCCGCCAAATCAGGCGGAGGCTTTGTTACCTATGTTGCCCCCAAATTCAAGGGGCAGGCACCCGTACCCAAAATCAGCTATGCGAAAGCCATTTCAGATTGGGAATGGTATATTGGTACAGGCGTGTCCATTGACGCCATAGAAGAGGTTATTCTGGAAAAACAGGCCGATATAAAAAAAAGTATCCGCATTTTAATTTTTAAAAGCAGTGCTGCCCTCTGCCTTTTTTTGCTGATCTCCTTTTTAATGGCCTGGCTGCTTTCCAGAAAAATCAAAAAAAATCTGGATTTATTTGTTCGGTTTTTTAGCCGGTCCGCCACCCAGAACCTGCCCATTAAGGATGAGCAGATCTCCTTTGTTGAATTTCAATCCCTGGCTGTTTCTGCCAATAAAATGATCCGGAAAAGGAACAAATCGGAAACCGCCCTTAGAAAAAGTGAAGAAAAATATCGCAGGCTCTTTGAAAAATCCAAGGATGCCATTTTAATCATTGAAAATGAAACCTTTGTGGACTGCAACCAGGCCACAGTGGAGATGATGGGGTATGAGGATAAAGACCAATTGCTCCAGACCCACCCTTCAGAAATTTCTCCTGATTATCAATCCGATGGCAGTGAATCCTTTTCAAAGGCAAAGGAGATGATGGACCTTGCCGTGAAAAACGGCAGCCATAGGTTTGAATGGAATCACGTAAGGGCTGGCGGGGAGGTATTTCCCGTGGAAGTGCTCTTGACCTCAATCTCTATGGACCAGGGAAAACAGGTAATCCATACCACCTGGAGGGACATTACGGATCGTAAAAAGGCAGAGGCCCTGATGATCCGTTCGGAAAAAATGATGACAGTGGGCGGCCTTGCCGCCGGCATGGCCCATGAAATCAATAACCCCCTGGCCGGTATGATGCAGAGCGCCCAGGTGATAAATAACCGCCTCACCAAAAAAATTCCGGCAAATGAAGAGACCGCATCAGCCCTTGGAATATCCATGCCTGCCATCCAGGCCTACATGGAGCAGCGGGGAATTCTTAAAATGCTGAAATCCATCACGGATACTGGAAACAATGCTGCAAAAATTGTCCAGAACATGTTAAATTTTACCCGGAAAAAAACATCTGAAAAAGCCCCCCGGGACCTGGGACTGTTATTGGACAGCACCATTGAACTGGCCCGGAATGACTACAGCCTTAAAAAGAAATACGATATTAACAATATTCAGATCCTAAGGGAATATGGATCAGATCAGCCCCTGGTCGTTTGCGATGCCAGCAATCTTCAACAGGTTTTTTTCAACCTCATAAAAAATGCAGCCCAGGCCATGTTCGATGCCCAAAAAAAACAGCCAAGCATTATTCTCAGACTGTTAACAGATGCAAAGTTTGCCAGGGTGGAAATCCAGGACAATGGTCCGGGCATGGACAAATCCGTGGCCAAAAGAATTTTTGAACCCTTTTTCACCACTAAAAAAGTAAACCAGGGTACAGGTCTTGGGTTGTCGGTCTCCTATTTCATCATTGTAAACGACCATGGAGGAACCCTGGATATAGAGACAGCACCTGGACAAACCACATTCATCATCCGTCTGCCACTGGCAGATTCACAGGATAACAATCCAGGGCATAAAATAAATACCGATTAGACCGATTCGCTGTCTCCGGCATAGTCATTGAGAACCTTCAGGTTTTTGGTCAACACCTCTCCTTTAACCAGGTCTTCCAGGGCACTTGTATAATTTTTTCTTGAAACCCCTGGAATGAGCCCGTGTTTTGCCATTGTTCCCACAAGAGCCATGTTCTGCATCCTTGCATCAGGCAGTCCGCTGGTTTCCACCTCAATGCTGCGGGCATCAAATTGGGTAGATACCGTGGATATATCCAGGGCCGTCACCTCCCGGCATTGACCGAGACGAACCCCAAGGGGCTGCCAGGAAAGATCCATGTAAACCAGGGTGCCCCCCTTTTTCATGGCCCTGCCTAATCCCCGCAGGGCTTCATGGATTTCCATCCCCAGAACCAAATCGCATTGGTGAGACAAGGTCAAGGGAGAAAAAACACGGCTGCCGCAGCGGATCCTGGAGACCACAACTCCCCCCCGCTGGGCCAGGCCATGGGTATCCACTGCCATCACCTCTAACCCTGCATGGTCCGCACCCCTTAACAGAGTTTGGCTGAGCAGGCCTATTCCCTGACCACCGACACCGGTTATATAGATATTAAATTGTTTCATTTTTCTTCCTTTTCAAATCCAATGGCCTGTTCCGGGCAACTGGGCGTGCAGGAACCATCCCCCAGGCAAAGGTCGGTATTAACCCCCACACTTCCATCCAGGTTGCGAACAAAGCTGGGACAGCCAAAATCTTCAATACAGACATGGGTTTGGGTACAGGTTCCAGAATCAATTGAAATATGTTTTTGGATATATCCCTGTTTTTTTCGCTGGGCCCGGGTGAACTTGAGCATACAGGGGTGCCTGGCAATAACCACACTGATCCCAACGGTTTTTAGGGCTGTTTTTACAAGGCCCGTCAGTTTTTCCTGGTTATAGGTATCGCAGGAAAAAATATGTTCAATACCAAGGCCTTTTAACAGGGTTTCAATTTTTATGACCCCTCCGGCATGGTCCTGGTGACCTGTCATGGCAGTTGTACCGTTTTCCATGATTATCAGGGTGATATTATGATTATTAAAAATGGTATTGATCAATCCCGGCAGGCCGGCATGGAAAAAAGTGGAATCACCCAGAAAGGCCACCACATTTTTTTCCTTATTGTTCAATGAAAGTCCCGTGGCAATACCAGGAGAAGCCCCCATACACATGAGCACCTCCCCCACTTCATAGGGCGGCATATACCCCAGGGTATGGCAACCAATGTCTGCCACGGTCACATCATTTTCGCCCAAAGCTTTTTTAATGGCAAAAAAGGCGCTTCTATGACCACAGCCGGGACACATTTGAGCCGGTCGTTCAGGCACTGCTATCTCTGGAAATTTCCCTTTTATTCCATCTTCTTTTTCCCTGGCCTGTATCATATCAGGCCAGGTGGCCAGAATTTTTTCAAAGGTTTTATCCGGGGTAAATTCACCGATAAAATCCCGGTCACATGTTTTTCCGATTATATTTGCAGCAATCCCCTCATCATATGCCATGGCCTTGATCTGATTTTCAAGGATATCATCCAGCTCCTCTAAAATCAGAACCTGGTCATTGGAACTTAAAAAAGAAATGATAACTTCTTTTTCAAGGGGGTTGCTTACTCCCAGTTTTAATATATTGGGCCGGTATTTGGCTTTTTCCAGTACATCCAGAACAGACAGCCAGGTCAGACCGGATGTAATGATGCCCTTGCCCTGGCTGTCATTGCTTTTACTTACCCTGTTCAACCCTTTCTTTTTGATAAAAGACAGTATAGGGCCTGTTTTTTCCAGGGCCCGGCGTTTCATTTCCAGGGCCAGTACGGTCAGGGGAATATAGGGCCCGTTTTCTTTGTTAA
>DAOWDR010000299.1 GCA_030638935.1 Desulfobacteraceae bacterium
CCTTGTTAATGAAACGGTGGAATTTTCCCCAATCCATTATGGTTCCCTGTAGATTCCATCACAACCCTGAATCATCTCCTGTGAACTTTCGACACCAGGCCTTGATCATCAACCTGGCAAACTACCTGACCCAGAAAGCAGGAATCGGGCACAGTGGGAATCCTGTGCCAGTCACCATCAAAAATGCTCCCAAAAAAATCGGTGTGAATGAATCTATTCTACGTTTGACCATTGATCAACTCAAGCGTAAGGAAAATGATATAAAAGAATTTTTTAAGATTACAACCGAATAAAAATTAAATATCCTTAAGTTTGCGCTCTCCGGAAGAATTTATAGCCGAACGGTAAAGGTATTCAGGCTCTCTTCCAATGCTTCAAATTCCAGAGTACCGCTCACCTGGGCGCAACTTGCCTTTTGGCTGCTCAAAAGCTATTATCACATCCATAATGGATAATGATTCAATATCCATTGCAGGAGAATACCCCGGACGCCCCTGGGAGGAAAAAATCTGGAACAAAATATTGGATTCCAAAAGCTTTTCCAACAAAATTTTGATAATTCTCAGGGGAAGCTTTAATTCTTTTGATATCTCAATATCGGTCCCGGGCGACTTCCCCTGGGCAAACCGCTTAACACACAACAATACGATTCTAATGGCCATCAGTTTTTGTAGCCGAAAACTTAAATTATCATACTCCAACTCACCTGTTTCAAGGGAAGTTGTATTTTCCCAGGCAAATGCAATCTCTGCCCCGTACAATAATATGGCCCAAGAGACCTGTAGCCAATGAGAAATAAGGGCAGGGCTGCAAAACTTCCGTAAATGGCATTATAACTGGACATCCCCACCTGGAATTTCAAATAAAAAATCTGGACAAGCTGAAAGATAATTCCAGAAATAAGTGCACCCACAATGGCGACCTTAACATCTATCTTTTTATTGGGGATGATAACATAAAAAAAGACAAACAGCAGCCAGATGGATATAAACGGGAAAATATTAAACCCCAATGAAATCAGACGTTCAAGGCTGACAGGCAGGTTGAGAAATTCCAAAAATTTTCCAAAAGTTTTACCAAAGAATACATGAGCAATATGACGCCTAAAATTGCCATGGCCATGATCGGAACAATGGAAAAAAGGGTGTACAGGGTCAGGGAAGATGCCCTCAACCCGCAGCGATCCTGTTGAAAACCCTTAAAGGATAAAACAATGACCCTGGCACACTTTTGATACCATTAAAAAATTTCCTTTTTATAGTCCATAATGTGATGTCCCCTTGGCTTTCAGCCATTCTTTTAATCTTTTGAGCCCCTCCTGGGTAGATACGGCAGGCGCATATCCAAGATCATTTTTAGCCCGGGATATATTAAACCAATGGGAGGTGGCCAACTCCTTTGCGGCAAACCGGGTCATGGGCGGATCTTTTTTTATCCCCAATGTTTTGTAAATCAATTCAAACATCCACCCTGCCAGATAGGCGGTTCTGGCAGATACCCGGCCTTTTAAAGGCGGCAGTTCTGCTGCAGAAAGAAAGGCATTTGCCATTTCCCATTTTGAAATGGGCTCATCCTGGCTGATAAAGTATATATTTCCCGAAAGGGAAAGATTGGTCAAAAGTTTTTCAGCAGCGAGGATATGGGCATCTGCTGCATTGTCCACATAAATGGTATCCACCAGATCATTGGCAGGACCAACCCTTTTTAAACGTTTGGCCCGGCTAATAATACCAGGGACCAGATGGTTATCTTCGGGCCCCCAGATCAAGTGGGGCCTTAGAATAATGGCTGCCAACCCCATTTGCGCAGCTTTGATAACCAATTTTTCAGCCATGGCCTTGGTTTCAGGATAGGGAGCAAGATAGGTTTCAGGATAGGGAATGGATTCATCCAGATTTTCCATGTCTGACTCATCAAAAATCACACTGGGAGAACTGGTATGGATTAGCCGGGCCACACGGTTAGCCGTACAGGCCTCTATCACATTTTGGGTTCCCGTGACATTGACCGAATAATAACCTTGGTAACTCCCCCATATCCCTGGCTTTGCCGCCACATGAAATATGGTATCCATCTTATGAAATGCTCTTAGAACATCGATTTTATTACACAAATCCCCTTGAATTTGTGCAACCCCCAATTTTTCTAATTCCGGATACCATTGACGTGAAAAAGAGGTAACATTCAGTTTTTTTTGAATCAGTTTACGGACAATAACCTTTCCTAGAAACCCGCCCCCACCTGTTACCAATACATTTTCTATCTTCATTTTGTCCTTCTTATCGATTTATTCAGGCCTTCCCGATTGATTGTCTTTATCCTGGTGACCTGCCAACTAATCCATGGGTAAGATGATAACATCCCAATTTCACAAATAATAGCCACGGGCTAAAATATTTTCCCATATTAATTTGCATCTATGCTTGACAAAAAGCCTGTTTTAAAGTAGAAATTGCACACTTTTGCTGAGCGGGAATAACTCAGTGGTAGAGTGCGACCTTGCCAAGGTCGAAGTCGCGGGTTCAACTCCCGTTTCCCGCTCCAGTTTTTTTCCCAAGCTTAATCTACCTAGTAAAAAATCAATTCTCTGAATTAAAATTCCAGCTTTTGCCCCATTTTTTCCTTTAATGCCAGTTTATATACAGCCGATGCAACCGTCAGATCAAACAATGCCATGCCCACGGATTTAAAAAAACAAGTTTTATTCTCCAGGCAAACCGGTTTTGCAAGCAGGCTGGAAAATGCTTTGATTTTTTCAGGTTCCACGACCTTTTTTTCAAGGGGAATACAAATATCCCCCGACTCTTTGGCGGCAAACAGGGTATCCACATATACATGATCGGCATTTGAAATAACCGCATCGGGAAATTCCTTCATATCTGGCTTAAATGACCCAATGGAAATAAATGTTTTTCCTTTCACAAGGCCAGGATCATTTTTAAACAAAGGCCTGTTGCTGGTGGTGGCGGCAATAATAAGCTGGGAAGCTGTCACCAGTTCTTCAGAATTATCTGTTGTAACATAGGTGACCTGGGGAAATTCTTTTTCAAGAATTCTGGCCATCTTGTCAGCTGCCTTAAGGTTCAAATCTCCGATCCATAATTTACTTATCCTCCGGTTAAAGAGGATATACCGTGCCTGGCTGAGTCCCTGAACTCCAGCACCAAGGATACCGGCAATTTCAAGATTTTCAGGAGTCAACAAATCCACCCCTAAACCGCCGACTGCACCGGTTCTCTCGGCGGTGACGGCAGCACCATCCATGATGGCCAGAGGCTGACCTGTTTTGTTATCTGCCAGGACCAACACCCCATTAACAGCGGGTTGATTAAATTTTACAGCATCTGGAAAAACCGAGACTAATTTTGTTGCAAAGAATTCTTTGCTAAAACAGGGCATCAATAACAGGGTATTTTGCTCATCTCCCACATGTATCCTGTCAGGCATGTTATAAGAGTTGTTCAAAACGAGCTCGTAGGCTTTCTTAACTGCGTTCTGAATTATTTCCTGACTAATTTTACCGATATCCTTTTTACTTATAAATAACATGGATTCTCCTGTGGTGGTTTGTTGTTTGTTTTTAACTATCATATGAAAATAAAAATCTCCACGAAAACCAAAATTTTATAGTCCTGTTTTCCCAATGGATATAATAAAGGTTTAAAAAACACAGATCTCTTTTCCTTTCAGATAAAATTGTGATAAAAAGACCGAATCTGTCAACCATTATCCAAGGATATTATTTGTGAATAAAGAAGAAAAAGTTCTGTGCATTCAGCGAGACCGTTTGCCCCCGTCATGGGTAAGCCCTAAAAGCATTGTACCTATGAACCTGACCACATTCATTGAAGAATGCACCCTAAGCAGATTTGCCTTTATAAATCGCCCGGAAGCCGAAGACTCCCCCGACCTAAAGCAGGTGATTCCCTATATTGTTCTTCAGACCAAAGATTTGGATCAAACAGCCGTTTATAACCGCCAGGGAAGCGAGAAACGTCTCCATGACCTTTGGTCACTGGGTATTGGAGGACATATCAACCCTGTTGATCAGGAAAATGGACAAGCCTCATTCAAGGATATTTTGATATCCGGGATGGAACGGGAACTGGATGAAGAGCTAATAGAAAGGCCGAATCTTGATCAAGCAGAATTTTGTGGAATTATCAGTGAAGATATCACCGATGTAGGCAGTGTCCATTTAGGTGCTGTGTTCCAAATTCTTACCAAAAACCCGGAATCCTATCTCCCAGGCCCCGAACTTTTCCGATTTCAATGGGCGAAAACCAGAAATTTGAATCAACTGAATATGGAGCTATGGTCCCAATTAGCCCTTGCGCTGATTTCCAAAGACTAACGATTCAAAACCTTCAGTACTACAGAGCTTTCATCTTTAAGCACCTTGGAGCCCCGGGTGATTTTGCAGAGACTGATTCCATACTTTTCAGAGATTTTCCTCTGGGTCATTCCTTTGTGAAGGTCTTTGAGAAGTTTCCATCTCAAGGAAATATCATCCAGCTCTGCCGGGGTAAAAATATCATTAAAAAATCGATTAAGCTCATCAAGGTCATTGATGGATGAAATAACTTTTAACAATTCCTGATCTATGGTCATATATTTGTTCACGTTTCTGTCAGCAAAAACAGTCCCTTTTTACTAAATTTTATAAAATCAAGTATCCCCATCCAGCTCTCCAAAAGATTGGACCTGGTAGGTATGTATGGTCAAACCACTTTTTTCCCACTCATTGGCAGGTAACCCGGCTTTCATACAAAGATGGGTCAAAAATTCTTCAGTTTTTCGAAGTTGCTCCCATACCTGGGGTAAAAAGGTTGCCCTATTATGATCTTGCTCTATTATCACCCCATCTACTCTTGGGATAAGATTTGAAAGCAACTCCCGGGTATCTTTATAAACCATCTTTTCCGGTTTACTCAAAATACTGATTTCAATATCAATCAGGGACAGTTCATCCAAGGCCAGGGGAGCAAATCGACTATCTTTAAAGGCAGCAAACAGGGCATTTTCTCTAACTCCGTGCACCAAAGTTTTCACAGGCTCAATATTTCCAATGCACCCTCGAAGCTCTCCGTTTTTGTGCAGGGTAACAAAGACACCCCGTTTTTGTTTTAAGAGCTCCTGGGAAATCCCATTGGAAATTAGTTCGTCATCCAGATCCTTCCCTTTGAATTTTCCGGCAATACATTCCCTGGCCAGTTTTAAAAGTGCCAGCCCTTCTTTGCGCAAGACAGATTTTTTCATTTCACCCTCTCCACTTTGTTCCGGTTAGAACACAATATCATTGGTTTATGCAATAAAAAAGAAAATTTTTTTTAAATGCGGCAAACTGCCAAGGGAGAAGGGCTTTGCGATAAACAACGTTAAAAAACACCATTTTTTAACGTAAATCAACGCATTTTATCGAAAATACACCTATATAATGAATTAACCATCGTGAAACGTCCTATTTTACGGAACTCTTGCTTTTCATTGCCTTTTTTTTCCGGATTAATCCGGATTGACTGGATTATCGATCTCTAATATCATAAAATTTAATTGGATACGACCCTCTTGACGAACGCCCTCAAATCACCCAAACGGCAAGGCGAATACAATGACAATCATTGATCAAAAACTTATTCTTAAACTGATTGAAAATGGAGTTGAAGCCTCCTTAATCCCTGGTTTCATCCGCAGCCTTGCCAATGCATTTTTAATCAACCCCGACATGTCACATTGCCAGGCAAACAAACGCCTGAAATATCTTGGCTGGCATGATATCCAAATTGATTATCACACATTTGTGCTTGCCGTTGATTGTCTTGAAACAAGAGGCCTCGACCAGTTGAAATACAAATCTGCCCCATGGTATCTCAGTAGCTTTAAAGTTAAAACCCCTTCTGCTGTTCATTGATCACTATTTTTCCAATAAAAAAGCGCAGATTTTTTTCTACGCTTTTTTTTTAATTGGAACTATCTAAATATATTGACCCGGAGGGCCGGGATATTTACACTAGGCTAAATAATCTATAGCAGGGTATCAAGGTCTGTATATTCAAATCCAAACGCATCTGAAACCGGTTTGCAAACCAGTTTGCCCCCCACATAGTTAACTCCTTTTGCAAATCCCGGATCTTGTTGCACTGCCTTTAACCCGGCATTGGCAATTTTCACTGCATAGGGCAAGGTTGCATTGGTCAAAGCAATGGTGGAGGTTAAAGGCACGGCACCCGGCATATTGGCAACGCAATAGTGGGTCACACCATCCACTTCAAAAATGGGGTCATTATGGGTGGTGGCTTTGGAAGTTTCAAAACATCCTCCCTGGTCAATGGCCACATCAACGATCACAGCTCCCTTTTTCATGGTTGACAGCATTGGCCTTGTGATCAGTTTTGGCGCCTTGGCACCTGCCACCAAGACGGCTCCCACAACCATATCAGAGGTTTTAACAAGCTCCCGGATAAGGGTGGGAGAAGACATCAGAGCAGTACAATTGGCAGGCATGATTTCAGAAAGATATCGCAATCGGTCAATGTTCATATCCAGCATTGTCACATTGGCGCCCATACCACAGGCAACCTGGGCCGCATGGATTCCAACTACACCGCCGCCGATAACCAGTACATTGGCAGACGGTGTTCCGGTAACACCGCCCAAAAGAAGACCCCTTCCACCAAATGTTCTTTCAAGATATTTTGCACCCTGCTGGGTGGCAAGGCGCCCGGCAACTTCACTCATGGGTGCCAGTAACGGCAGGCCACCATTTTTATCCTCAATGGTTTCATAGGCAATTCCAATGGAACCGGTTTTAAGCAAGGCCTCTGTCAACCTTTTTTCCGCAGCCAGATGAAGATAGGTAAAAAGAATCTGATCTTTTCGGATCAAATCATATTCCGAGGGCTGGGGCTCTTTTACATGCATGACCATTTCAGAAATTTTGTATACATCTTCAGGAGTATCAAGGATTGCGGCGCCAGCCTCTATATACATATTATCATCAAAACCAGACCCTTCCCCTGCATTTTTTTCCACATATACGGTGTGTCCGTTTGCTTTCATCACATCAACACCTGAGGGGGTCATACACACACGATTTTCCTGGGGTTTAATTTCTTTGAGGATTCCGACAATCATTTCTTGCTCCTTGGTTAAATGGTGATTTTTGCCTAAAGTGTAACAATTAATAGGTTTTGTTAAAAACCCATAGCTCGTACATAATAGCAAATACCTTGCCAGACCATTTAATTTTGCTCTAACTATCCGAAACAATAATAAAAGATACTTTTACACCAGACAAGAAGAACTCGTGGATGATAAATAAACACAATGAATTTCAAAAATTGGTAATAAAACGAACCAATAAAGCCTGGGCAGGCCCTATTTCACAAACATAATGGCAATTTTTCAGACCAGTGGTTGGAAAAGTTTCCGTTTTACTCAGGAAAACGCAGGTTAATACCCATGAACTCATTTATATTTGCAAGAAAAATATCCATCAGTTCCGGATCAAAGTGGGATCCTGCATCACGTTTAAAGGTGTCCATGATTTTTTCCAAGGGCCAGGCGTCTTTATAGCATCTTTTGTGGCTCAGGGCATCAAACACGTCGGCAATTGCTGCAATCCGCCCGAACACGTGTATGTTTTTTCCCTCCAAACCCTGGGGATATCCCTTGCCATCCCATCTTTCATGATGTTGCAGCGCCACGATAGCAGCTGTTTTCATAATGGAACGGTTGGATTTACGCAAAATTTCATACCCGGTTTGGGCATGTTTCTTAATAAGCTCAAATTCCTCGGAAGTCAGCTTCCCGGGTTTGTGCAAGATGTCCTCTGGCACACCGATTTTTCCTACATCATGCATGGGAGAGGCCAATCTTAACAACTCGGCTGTTTTTTCATCCATTACGTATTTTTTTGCCAGCAGATAACAGACTTCAGCTACCCTGGTAACGTGATTGGCAGTTTC
>DAOWDR010000733.1 GCA_030638935.1 Desulfobacteraceae bacterium
CTGATTGAATCCTATATTGAAAGCCATTCCGATGCAGCATTCAGCCATGGCATCTGTCCTGAATGTTCGGACAAGCTCTATGGAGAAGAGGATTGGTACATTGACATGAAGAAAAAGAAAGAGCAAAAAAAATGATATTACTCCTTAATTAAATTTTTCCGGTGCCAGCGAACCACATCCCGGTAGGAGATGCTTCCCCCGAATATATCCAGGGCACTGCCAATGGTTAAATCCACCCGGTTTTGGCCCAGGGCCTTAACCGTTTCAAGGTCAGAAAAACGATTGGCCCCGCCGGCATAGGTGACTGGAATGGGTGAATATTTGCCCAGCAGTTCCACCAGGTCTGTCTGGATTCCCTGCATCATTCCTTCCACATCCACCCCGTGGACCAAAAATTCGTCACAAAAGGAGGCCAGATGTGTAATGGTTTCCTTGTTTAGCGCAACATCGGTGAATTTTTGCCACCTGTCAGTAACGATCCAGAATTCTTTATCCCTTTGCCTGCAGCTTAGGTCCAGCACCAGGTTCTCCTTTCCAACACAGCGGACAAGGGTGTCAAGTTTTCGAAGATCAATTTTTCCATCTGAAAACACATAGGAGGTAACAATCACATGGCTGGCACCGGCTTTCAGGTAAGTTTGTGCATTGGAAGGGGTGATCCCGCCGCCGATCTGCAGTCCTTTGGGATATGTTTTTAAGGCAGATAAGACGGCCTCGGTATTGCCGGGGCCAAGGGAGATGACATGGCCGCCTGTGAGCTTGTCTTTCTGGTACATGTTTGCATATTGGGAAGGCGATTTTTCGCTTTCAAAATTGGTGACGGGAGGTTCCTTGTCTGAATTTTTTAGGGTACCACCGATAATTTGAACCACTTTTCCTTGCCGCAGGTCAATGCAGGGTCTAAACTTCACTATAATCTTCCTTTTTTATTTTTTCGGAGGTGTCAGGCCGGCCTCGGCCATATCTTTATAAAATGCCTCCAGGATTTGATTGATTCCCTTGTTCAGGCCATCCGTGAACAGTCCGGGATCCAGGGCATCTAATTCAATCTGTGCTCCATAGGTTTTGTTGATCACCGGGGTAAAGCTGTCTCCATTATTTTTTTCAAGAATCAGGCGAATACCCACAATTGCCCTGGGTTGTTCCGGGTTTTGGATATCTCCGTAAAAATCTGTAACCTTTCCCCATAGCTGGAAACGGATATCTTCCAGGGTATGGGTCGGGACCGGGGAAAAAAGAGGGGAGGCCCAGAGATCTTCCTGGATGATATCGGTGATCATCCGTGCCGGTGAGACAATGAAGTTGTTATAAAAATCAGTTGAAAACCGGGTGGGGCTGAGTCGGTAGACAAATGAATTTGTTTCAAATTCAGGGGAAATGGAAAAGCGTTTTACCAGTAGGCTTTCTCCTGTTTCAGGGGTTTTTGGGGCTGCCATGTGGGACTGAGCCTGGAGCCGGTACAAAGATTTTTCCTGGAACTCGTTCCGGATATTGGCACACCCGGTCATGATATACAGTGACAGGAATACCAGAAACCATCTGTTTTTAGTTTTCATCGGTTTTGAGTACCTCCTTGATTTTTTCCGGGGTGTTTTTTTTCGGAGGACTTTCAAAAAGCAGCCGTCCAGGGTATTGCTTTAATTCGCGGCTCAGCTGTTTTAAATTTTCCGATGTGTCTTCAAAGTTTTCAATGGTCCTGTGGATGGTGTCTGTATTGAGCCAGACCATATTTTCCAGCATTTTTGAGGTTTTGTTCAAACTGTCCAGCATTGTCTCAAGATTTTTATCAAGGCTGGCGTCAAGATCGGTTGCCATGTTTTTAGTATGGCTGGCTGCCTTTTCAAAATCTTTCAAAGTTTTGTCAATGGGCTGTTTTGCATTTTCCACAATGGTTTTTAACCCTGTGAATGAGCCCTGGGCGTCGGCAATGAGCCTGGTAAAACTTTCAGAGGTCAGGGTAGAGGAAAGTGCTTTATTGGTTTGTCGGATTTCCTTTAACAAATTTTCAGTCTGGTTGGAAATTTGGGCAATGTTCAGAGCATCGGCTTTCTGGTTCAGGATTTGAAGAAGGCTTTTAAGATCCCTGGTCATTTCGGATAAATTGGCTGCGGACAGATTGTCCAAAAACTGGTTGAGGGCATCCCCCAGCCGTTTCATGCTGCTTTTCCGTGAGGGAACATAGATGTTTGCCGGGTGCCAGCCAATGTCAAGGGGGGCTTTGCGCCTGCCAAAATAATCTGTTTCAAGGTAGGCAGCCCCGGTCAATCCTTTAAAGGCCAGGTGGATACTCAGGTTTTCTTTAATGGCCTTTTGTATTCTAATGGCGCTTGTTTCTCCTGTTTGGCCTACATAGCAGTCATCGGCAAGGGAAAAGGTGACCAATACATAATTTGACGGAATATTGTAAAGTTTGGTCGGGGTGGTAATGGTTTTGACCGTGCCGATTTTAACTCCCTTGTATTTGACCTCGGATCCAATGTCCAGCCCCTGGACCGATTCGTCAAAACAGGTTTCTGCCAGTGTCTCTGTTTTAAAAAATTTGCCGGCTCCGAATGCGATGAGAAAGGCAGCACCAAGACCAAAGGCAATGATTACAAAGAGGCCGAGTTTAAAAAAATTAGTTTTTTTGGTCATCTTTTATATTTCCGGGTTCCGATTAAAAAAATTATAAGCATAGGGGTTTGATTTGTCCTGTTTGAGCTCCCTTGGAGGGCCCTGGGCAATAATCCCTTTGGTCTTTTTTTCCAGCATGATGGTTCGGTCTGCAATGGTTATTATGCTTTCCAGTTCATGGGTGACAATGACAAAGGTGATGCCCAGGGATGCGGCAAGGTCAAGGATCAGCCTGTCCAGGCCGGCGGAGGTCAGGGGGTCGAGACCTGCCGAGGGCTCATCCAGGAACAGGATGGAAGGGTCCAGGGCCATTGCCCTGGCAATGGCAGCCCTTTTCCGCATCCCCCCGGATAGTTCATCGGGTAAAAGAAATAGCCCCTGCTCCAGGCCCACAAGGCCCAGCTTTACCCTGGCAATGGTCTCAATGGCATCTTGGGGAAGATCGGTATACTCCTTTAAGGGGAGCATGACATTCTCCAAAACAGTCATTGAGCCGAACAGGGCCCCATTTTGGAAGGCCACCCCAATTTTTTGGAGCAGACGGTTTTTGGCCTTTCCCCCGGCCGTCACCATATCCCGGCCATGGATAATTACCTTTCCTGATACCGGGGGAACCAGGCCGATCATATGTTTTAACACAGTGCTTTTTCCGCATCCTGATCCGCCTAGAATAACAAAAATCTCTCCCTTTTGGATGTCAAAGCAAAGGTCTTCCATGATGGCCTGGTTGTTATAGCCGGCATAGAGGTTTTTAACCTGGATTGCTGTTTCTTTCATACGCCCATATAATAATAAAGGATGGAAAAAATACCGTCAAATACGGCGATCAGAACAATGGAAGAGACAACTGCCCGTGTGGCGGCCTCCCCAACGGCAGAAGGTCCCCCGCGGGTCTGGTACCCCCGGATGCAGCCGGTGGCGGCTATTAGGATACCAAATATAAAACGTTTTACAATACCGCCGGAAAAATCCTGCCAGGTCACAAAATTGACCACCTGGTTATAGTAGGTGACAGGGGGATATCCAAGGGAGACGATTACCACGGCACCGCCGGTAATCCCCATCATATTGGCAAATATGGTCAAAAGCGGGGTGATCAGGGTAGATGCAATTACCCGGGGGAGGATTAAAAATTTTACAGGGTCCATGCCCATGACGGTTAATGCATCTAATTCTTCATTGATTTTCATGGTGCCGATTTCTGCGGCAAAGGCCGACGCAGACCGGCCGGCCAGGACAATGGCAGTCATCAAGGGACCCAATTCTCTGACCGTTGCAATACCTATGAGATTGGCCACATAGATTTCAGCCCCGAACATTTTCATGGGAATGGCAGCCTGGAATGCCATGACAAGCCCCACGATAAAGCTGATCAGGGCCACAATGGGCAGGGCATCCACACCGGCCCGCTCGGCCACCATAAAGGTTTCTGCCCAGCGGATGCTTTTGGGATTTTTCAGGCTTGAGACCAGGGCCCAGGTAATTTCACCGATAAAACCGATAAATACCCTGGCATCGGATAAAGAATCGGAAAGATTTTTTCCTGTCTGCTCAACAAAGGAATAATTTTGCCCGGGGGGTGTAAGGGCCGAGGTGATATCGGTTTTCTCTGCCAGGATGAGCAGGGGGGCAAATTCAGGTTTCAACCCTTTAACCTGGATGATACCCTTTGCCCTATGGTTTTTATCCAGTCTTTTTAAGTGGGAAATAAAGGCGGCTCCAGCCATATCCAGATAGTCAACTCCTTCA
>DAOWDR010000173.1 GCA_030638935.1 Desulfobacteraceae bacterium
GTATTCTTCCTTGATCAAATGCCCCAGGTGCATGATGATATCCCCGTCAGGACGGCTGTTGCCCAGGGGTTTGGGACCCTGGTACCGCCATTGCATCCACCGGCCGGAGTTGGTGATACTACCTTCTTTCTCAACAGATACGGCTGCCGGCAGCATGAACACCTCGGTTTTGACCTTGGAGGGATCAACCCCCGGGCCGTGCCAGAAAGAACCGGTTTCATTGTCAAATAGATTCACATTGACCATCCAGTCCAGTTTTTCCAGGGATTTTCTGATCTTGCCGGCATTGGAACCTGAGCAGGCGGGATTTTGTCCCCAGGCAAAGAAACCGTTGATTTTATCCTTGTACATGGCATCAAAGAGGTCAAACCAGGAATAAACTTGTCCGTCATCCACCTTGGGCAGCCAATTGTAACCAAATTGGTTGGCCTTGGTGGCTTTGTCTCCAAAAAAGGATTTCAACAGGCTGACCGAATATTTGGGATAATTCTGCCACCAGTTGGCAGACAGAGGATCGTTGCTTTTAGGCGTCCATTTGCCATTATAGGCATCTAAACTTGTATTGGAGGCTCTCGGGGTCTTGAGATAGCCCGGCCAGATATGCCATAGCAGGCAATGGTCGGTGGAGCCCTGTACATTGGATTCGCCGCGAAGGGCATTAACACCGCCGCCGGCAACACCCATGTTGCCCAGAAGCAACTGGATAATGGCCATGGTCCGTATGTTCTGGGTACCCACGGTATGCTGGGTCCAACCCATTGCATACATGATGGTTCCGGCCTTTCCCCTTTTACCCGAGGCTGCATATGTCTTATATACTTTCAAAAGGTCTTCCTTGGGCGTGCCTGTAACCATGGAGACCTTTTCCAGATCATACCGATCATAGTGGGTCTTCAAGAGCTGGAAAACAGACCTTTTATGGGTAAGGCTCCGATCCATTTCCGGAACCCCTTTGCCGTCCATTTCAAAGGCCCATTTTGATTTGTCGTAACTTCCCAGGGAGGGCCCTTCCTTGCCGGATTTGTAGCCGGAGAAAAGACCGTCGTCAAAGCTGTAATCCTTTCCTAAAATAAAGGGGGCATTTGTATAGGCAGCAGTATATTCCTTATTATACAGGTTGTTTTCAAGAATATATTTGATCATACCGCCTAGAAAGGCAATATCGGTTCCTGATCTCAAGGAAGCATAAATATCTGCCTTGGATGAGGTTCGTGTGAATCTGGGATCAACGGAGATGAGCTTTGCCCCGTTTTCCATGGCCTGGTTAACATATTTAAAGGAGATGGGATGGTTTTCGGCAGCATTGCTGCCCATGATAAGAATACAATCGCTGTTTTTAATATCGATCCAGTGATTGGTCATTGCACCGCGTCCAAACGACTCTGCCAGAGCCGCTACAGTTGCGCTATGTCAGATTCGGGCCTGGTGTTCTATGTAGACCAGTCCCAAAGACCTCATCAGAGTCTGGTAGATCCAGCATTCCTCATTGTCCAGGGCTGCCGACCCGATTGATGCTATGTTTGTAACACGGTTGACGGTCTGACCCTTGGCATTTTTGGCCTCAAACCCTTTGTCACGGGTTTCCTTGACTTTTTTGGCAATTTTTTTCATGGCCCTGTCCCAGGAGACTGTTTCCCACTTGGCAGAATAGGGAGCTCGGTACATGGGTTCGGTGAGCCGGTTTTCATTTTCCACCAACTGTTTTATGGATGCCCCTTTTGAACAAAGTGCGCCCTGGTTGATGACATGGTCGGGGTCGCCTTCAATATTAATGGCCCTGCCATCCCCGCGTTTACTGGTATGAACAATGAGACCGCACCCCACTGCGCAATAGCAGCAGATGGTGGTACTTTCCTTGGCATACTGGGTTTTCAGCATCTGGGCGTGGGATTTGACGGGTTTTAAATCAAATCCAAGACCGCTGACGGCAACTCCGGCAGCCGTGGCCCCCGAAATTTTGATAAAATCTCTTCTGTTGAGTTCCATCTAAATAATGCCTCCTTGACAATTAAAAAGGTTGTTGTTTGCCTGTTTGGTTTTGCAAAAAGTCCCTGGGACCAAGGAGGTGCCTGACCCACAATCGGGTCAATAAGGACTTTTTGCAAAACGGTTTTTTAATGAATGTTTCCATAGCACAACTATGGTTACAAAAAAGTTACAAGGGAAGATCAGGGTTGTTTCAAGCTTTATTGCCTTGGTCAGTTACAAATGGATATCTTTGGGTGGGAACAAAGTTGTTTTAGAATTTTTGCAGGCTGTTAAATATCAATTGTCGTGGTGATATATAAATATGTTTGGGTGTTGGTATTTTTTAGTCCTAGGAAAAACGGGGAAATAAATTTTGGCTGATAATGCCTGGCAGCCTGCATCTCATAGAATAAATATAGATTTTTTGCCCGGTCTTTTTTGGGGGTTGCACGGTTTTTGCTGTTCTCTTTTATGAATAATAATTTAAAGGTAAAGGAGAGCTGCCATGGAAATAAGAGGGTATCTGAAATATTTCTTGGGATGTTGTTGCGTGTCAGTTATTATTTTTTGTTTGGCAGGCCCATCATTTGCCTGGGAATCTGAAACCGAGTTTTCGAAAAATTTGATATTCAGTGTTCGGATATTTTCTATTCCCGAATCCTTTAACCTGGGGCAGATGTCTTTTTCTTACCATGGAGTTGCCGGGAAATCTTCCGGTATCAATGATATTGATCTGGTCTCCCTGGAAGGGCCGATTCTGGGCATTCCTCTGGTTGGCCATGCCGGGGAGCCGTATAGGCCCCATGGCCTAAATGACCGCATACGCAAGATGGGGTCTTTTTTGCTGCGGTACATCAATGTGGGTGGTCAGGCCGGTGGTGGCAAAGAACCGGTATTATTCAAACCCAACCAGCCCAGGGATCAAAATATATCCTTTGAGTTTCAGTCAACTCCCTCGGATCTCAGCGGAGCAGTTCTGTTCACCGTGAATATCTGATGGGCTTCCATTATCCTACCCCGGCTCTCCTCTTTTTTTAATCACAAACAACAACTCCCCTTGGGTTTTTGGCAGTGTTGGGAATTGTTCTGGGAATTTTGATCAAGAATCTGGTGCCCTGATCTTTGCTTGATTTCACCTTGATCTCTCCCCGATGCTGGCCGATCACTTTATTGGCAATATAAAGCCCGAGACCGGTCCCCTTGTTTCCCTTGGAAGAAAAGAAAATGGTAAAAATGTTGTTCAATGTGCCGGGTTCCATTCCAAGGCCGTTATCCTGGATCTTGAATAATATTTTTTCCCTGTCCATTCTGGCTGTAAACATAATTGAATGGTTGAGACATTTTTTGTTATCAATACAGGCTTCTATCCCGTTTTCAAGGATGTTGACCATGGCAGCCTGTAGGCTGTTTTCATCAATTTCAAAATAGTCATCGGGTGTCAGTACCTCAAGTTTGTGGTTAATTGTGATTTGGTGTTTTTTGGCATTCCTGGACACAATTTTCAGGGTGTCTTCCATGAACGCTTTGCAAGATATTTTTTTCCATTCCAATGTTCGTGTTTTGGTGTAATATAAAATATCCAGTACCAGTTTTTTTATCCTGGAAGTTGTTTCCCGTGAAAGGTCAAATCCTTCTCTGACTTTTTCTAAGTTGTCTGAATCAAACCCTTTTTCCATCAGGTAGATGCCGGCATCCAGATTGGTAAGAAGACCTTTGATACCGTGGGAAATTGAACCTATCATAAATCCCAGGGAGGTGAGGTGGTCTTCAAGGCGCCTTGCTTCTGTTATATCCGTCAGCATGACAAGCACCTTGGAGATATTGCCGTTATCGTCCCTTATAGGGGCGGTCCAGCTAAGGACGACATGCTTAACCCCGTCAGAGGAAATGATTTCCATTTCAGAGGCATGGTTGGTTCCATCTTTAAAGGTTTTTTGAACCGGGCAGACACTACAGGGCTCATCCCTGTTTTTACAGATCCCAAAGCAGTATTCTCCAATATGATCCCCAAAATACGCTTCAAATTTCCGATTAGAATCGGTAATCTGGTAATCTGCATCCTGGACATAGATAAAGCAGGGAACCTCATTAAATAATTGCTGGTAATTTTTTTTGGACCTTGCAAACCGGCTTTTATAACAGCTATCATTAAAACAGCGATGTTTCTGTAAATAAATACGTTCAACAGCCCTGTTGATATAAAAATCAAAGAATGTCCCAGAGGAAGGCAATATCATAAAATCCGAGGCTCCGCATTGAAGCGCACTAACACCTGCATCTGCATTGTCCCTGGACACGGCAGCAATGATTTCCATGTTAATCATGGTTTTGGTGATTTCGGCGATTTTTTTTAGACCCTCTTCTTTTTGTTCATCAATGAAAATCACTAGAATGTCAGGGGAGTCCATGGGAAAAATTTTCTGATCCGATTTAGGGGGCATGGTGATGAAACGGGTCTGGTCATAAAATCTTGAAGTATCAAGGTCTGGGATAGTGTTGTTGTAATTAATTATTTGAATACTATGTTCCATATCAATCTGCTCGTATCTCATTGTGTTAAGGTAAATCATTTAATCTTAAATGCCAGGATAAGCATGAATTGTACCCAAATTCCAACGGTTTTTCTGATTGGATGGCTGGTCAATGCCGGTCATTATCTTTTGGATGAATTACTTAAGGTTTTATTGAAAGCAACCGATTTTTATATAATCGGTTCTCTAAAAATTAAAGATTAAAAAAAGGAGAGAATATACCATGGTTTCCGTGAAAACAAATTTATCTATTTTATCCGGGATTAAGGAGTTTTCTTTTCAGACAACAGGCCAGGCTGTGAATAAAAAGAATAAATTTAAATTTTCAGCCAAAAGTGAAATTTTTCAGTTTAACTCCCAGATTAAAACCGATACCAGGCAAAAGCTAAGTGATCAGAATGCAATCATCCATTTTAGTCAATTAAACAAAGAGGATAAAGCTTCATTATTTTATAAAAATACCCCCATTTCCGAACTATCAATTGATGAAGCCAATGAGCTTATCAAAGATGATGGATATTTTGGAATCAATAAGACATCACAACGTATTATCGATTTTGTGATCAAGGGTGCGGGAAATGATATTGAACGATTAAAAGCAGGAAGGGAAGGTGTCCTGAGGGGGTTTGGCGAGGCTGGAGAGGCCTGGGGCGGTGATCTTCCTGATATTAGTCACAAAACAATTGAACGAACCATAAAAGCCCTGGACGAGAAAATTGCTGAGCTTGGCGGAAGTAATACGGGAATAACCGCCTGAAAAATTGACTGTGAAAAAAAAGTGTTGCATTTTTTAAACAAGTGTGTCAGACAAAGATATCAATTAAAAAATTGAACTTTAAGGGTGATGATGCATGGTTGAAAATAAAGTCGACATATTGCTTAAAAGAATTTTAGATGCCACAGGGATCAGTTCCCAGGCAGAACTTGCAAAAGAGCTTGGTATCAACCGGTCGGGAGTCACCCATGCCAGAAATAAAAACAGCATCCCTGAAAAATGGATTGTCAAGCTGTACCGAAAATTCAAGTTCAATCCCGAATGGATGGAAACCGGTGTGGGACCTGTTTTTATTAACACGGAATCGGGCAATGATATCGCATTTAAACAGATACCCAAGGTGTCTGCCCGGCTGTCGGCCGGAACAGGTTCATTTGAATGCGGTGAGGAGATTTCCGAATATTTGTCTTTTCAGTCCTCCTGGCTTGCCAAAAAAGGACCTGCGGCCAGTATGGTGGCCATGGAAGTGTTTGGGAACAGCATGGAACCGGTTATCCGGGAGGGTGATACCGTTCTCATTGACCAGTCCCAGAAAGATATAATGGCAGGGGCTATCTATGCGGTGGGTGTGGAAGATACCATCCTGGTCAAACGGTTGGAAAAGCATCCGGACAAGCTTGTTTTGTCCAGTGATAATAAAGACTTCCAGCCCATTTATCTGGAAGCGGATTTATTGTCAAAGGTGAGGATATTGGGCAGGGTAATCTGGAGTTCCAGGGAATACCGGTAATTTTAATATTGGTTTTTTTTAATCGGCGTGTTTAGTTTTTTCAACAAGAGGTGAATTTTTTAACCATAAAAGGAGACAATATGCAACAAATGAAAAAAAATATATATGACAAGGTGCTCATGGGAATTGCTGCTTTAATCTGGGTGGCCGGGCTCTTGGTTGCAGGCAGCGACAGTGTATATATGCCCTGGCTGAATGCTGTGGGTGCACTCTTTTTTTTAGCGGCAAGTATCTGGCTTGGCCGGGCTTTGCCGCGGCTTGAGGCCTCTGGTTCGGTTGTTCCCTCTTCAATACCGGTGGGGACGAAGGTTAGGACAAGATCCTTTCGGGAA
>DAOWDR010000368.1 GCA_030638935.1 Desulfobacteraceae bacterium
AGGATCAAACTCTCCAGTTATAATCCTTACTAAAACTTTTTTAGGTCTTTACGACCCGCTCATTTTCTTTTCTCACTGACCAATTTTCAAAGATCAAACTGTTTTTTCCGAAGGGCTGTTTAAGGTCTGTCCTCCTGAAGACCGGCGAATAATGCAGGAATTTCAAACCAATGTCAAACTTTATTTTATTTTATTTTATATTTATTCTTATCTATCTGATTTTTTAGGCTATTTTTTTTAGAATAGGTCAGACAATTTAAGAAACCCAGATTCCAATGGCAGTCACAACAAGGAATATCATTGATAAAACAATCCTGGTAAAAAGGATCATCCAAAACATAATCGCACCGGGTCTCACACCAGGGATGACAATTGGGGTAGTCATAGGCTTTGACTTTGTCCCTGAAATCGGTAAATTCTTTACCCGCCCAAATATCTAAGGGCCTCTGTTTCAAAACATTGCAGAAAAAAACAGGATTCTATGACTATTTTTTTCGGATACATAGTCTAAGATTACTTCCATTTTTTCCATGGGTTATAAATTTTATATCCTATTATATATAATCTCTTTATGGTCAAATCATTGATTCAAATCAAGAAACATTACAAAAGAAGGGGTTGCGATAAGCCTGGTTTTCTTTTATGTATCTCCCCTATGGAGATCCTTTTTGATTTATATTCTGTTTTATATCAACGGATTTCGATCCTGGTGAAACCCTATATCGTGGGTTTGGCAATACCGGAATCTTTGGACCCCTATATTAAGATATTGCTGACCCCGGGCCCCTGGCAACTGACAGCCTGTTTTTTAGCAGCTTCTTTTTTAATGATTACCCGGCTGAATGCCGTGGAAAAAAACGGGTGTGAAGGCACCATTGTGGGCACCCTTGTCATGCCCTATTTCAGCGGGTTTCCCAACCTCTGTTTTGCCTATCTCATGGCAAGATCCGGAAACCTGTCATCCAATGGTCACCTGGTTCTTGAAAACTGCCTGGTTAACAATGTAACCAATCTTACCCTGATATTGGCCATTCCCGCTATTTTCTGGGGATTAAATCTTTTTCCTAAAAATCAATTAAAGGTCCCTGAAACCAAAGTTCATCACCTCTCCCTGCTCCTAAGCCTTCTGGCACTGGTCTTTTTTACGGCCGCCCTGTGGCTGGTTGGAAGGGACGGAGTAATAAAAGCCAATGACGGGTGGATCCTGGTGGGAATTTTCCTGTTCTGGCAGGTGTTCCACATCTTTGATGTTTTGAAAACCAATGCCCGGAAGGACAGAAGGATTAAAAAACGAATCCTCATTGACCTTGTTCTCATCGGCATCTGTGCCTGGGCCATTTTTTCCAGTATCAACGGCCTGGTAGAATGGATTACCCTCAACGGAAAAGGCCTGCTTGCCAAGGAAAATCTGGGAATTTTAAGCGGGCTTCTCATGGTCCTTCCCAATGGATTTCTAGCGGTTTATTATGCAGCGGTTAACCGGGCGGACATTGCCTATTCCTCCCAGATCGGTGATTGTCATATCTGCATTCCCCTATGCATTGGTATTTTTGCCCTGTTCTCCCCCATAAACATTCCCCCATTCTTTGAAACAGCTGTTTTTTGTATCATGGGAGCCGGGGCCGGCCTGTTTTTATTAACCGCTCTTTTTGGCAAACTGCCCAGGTGGGCAGGGGGTCTTCTTCTGGGGCTTTATGGATTTTTCATATATAAAGGGTTTATTCTTTTATGACCTATACCCTTTCAAACAAAGTTTTCATTGATGCCTCTTCCGCCATTCTTTTGTACAAGACCGGTCTTTTTGCCTCCCTTGTGGATACCTGGCAGGTGGTCATGGCCCCTTCGGTTTTCAAAGAGATAACCAAAACCGGATATCCAGGGGCAGCTTATTTTAAATCCCTTGGAGAAAAAACCCATGACAGATCAGCCCAAATTTTAATTCAAGAGCCTACTGCTGCCCAGCCCCTAGAAAAAAAATGTATATCCATGGGCAAAGGAGAGAAAGAAACCATTCAGATTTTTTGTAATCTGGCCGGTTTTTGCTTGTCAGGTTTTGATTTGTCAGGCCA
>DAOWDR010000672.1 GCA_030638935.1 Desulfobacteraceae bacterium
AATTGGATCAGTGTTTCGATTTGAATGATTTGTTGAACATTTTCTAGATCAAGAAGGTCCTGTTTTAGAATGATATCAAGATGTGATTTTTTCCAGCGATTATAAAACCGGGCTGTTCCATTCAGAAATGGTTCAGGGAAACCACCAAATAATAATAGTTTATCCAGCTCTTTTTCAAGGTTATCTGTTTCTATAAAAGCATTGATTTCTTTTAAATCCAATGGGTGCATTCTAAATTGAAAAAATCTTCCAGCCAATGAATCACCAACCTTTTTATAGGTATCAAGTTTGGCACTTCCTGTTACAAGTATTGAAGGCGGTATGCCTTCGGTGTCGTACACACCCTTTAACCATGATTTCCAGTTTTTAAGCTTATGGAGTTCATCAAAAATGACAAGGGCTTTTGATCTATCCCAGGATTTTTTCTGCAAGCTTAACCTGTCGTCCAGATTATCAAAGTTGAAATAATCAAAATTATTATTCAGTATTTTAGATAGCGTAGTCTTCCCGGTTTGCCGCGGGCCAGTCAACAATATGATTTTTTTATCTAAATCTTCCTGAATATATTTTTCCAAGTATCGTTTCATGACGTCTATTCTGGCATGCATTCCGAAATAGTCAAGACTTTTTCGGAATGCGCTTCGATAAAGTCAAGGTGCCTGATCAATAATTAGTGGTTTAACCCAGTCTCCAGTTTTTTTTGGGGAGGATCAGTAGTTGATTTCACTTGATGCTATATTTAAATTAAATTTACATGGGATCACCCTGTGTTGTCTGTTGACTTTACTGTCTTTTATGGCATACCATCTGTTTTCGTAATACATTTTTTCCGGAGGATTTCATGAAAAATTTCAGGTCATTGTTTTTAATTCTGGTTTACATCTTCTCTTTGGTGCTTCTTGATGTATCGCAGGTTTCAGCTTCCCAGTATCCGCCCTATACGCCGCTCACTGATATGGATGGTATCCATGAGTTAAGTTATGCTTCCGAAGGAACAGGCTATTTTATTGAAAGGGGAAATAAAGGCCTTGTAAAAACAGAGGTCTCCGGTAAAAAATGGATGTTTCGAAAAGACTGGCAGGATCTGGAAGCAGGTACAACTGAGCTGAAGGACTGGCTGCAACAGGAACTCATTGATCTGACAGCCACGGAAGAGGATACGATTTTTGCCCACAAGAAAATTGATAACAGCCGTGAATTTTATTTTAGAATTGCCACCCAAACAGAAGGCTATAGCTGTGAATTGATAGAGAAAACAACCCTGTCCTATGACACACCCATTTCAATATCTGTGTCGCCGGACCAAAATACGGTTGTGTTTTACACCACCCATGACGGTAAAACAATGGATTGGATTGAGGTGGATGGAACCGGCTTTGTCCTGGAAGATCCAGATAATCACCTTGAACTGGATATCGCCACCCACCTGGAAGTGATCCAGGGCAAGTTAACCCGGAATATCAGCTTTGCAACTTACAAAGAAACCCGTGAGGAAACCTATTGGGAGATTGGCGATATGCCCCAGTTTCCCGGCACCTATCGCTGGACATTTTCATTGCGTGCCGGAGACAATCCGCCGGAATTCAAGATATTCCTTAAAAAAGGAAGACCCATCCCCCAGCTGAAAAACGGTGATACCCTGGGGGGGCTTCTTGTTAAAAACGTACCCTATGGGATGGCCACAGCCGTTGCCGAATACGATGACCGAAACACCTATCCCGGACTGTCTGAAAGCAATCTTGTAGGGGATGTCACGCCTTCGGGTGAAGCCCTTTTCTGGCTGCCGCCGGGCATGTGGTCCATCCATGTTAGTCCTGGCCAGGACAATACAGACACCTCCCTTCTTAAGAGTCATTTTATCCCGGTTCAACCCGGCAAAATGACTTTGGTGGAGTGGCCCAAATCCTTAAATGACGCATTCTCCAGGGGGCAGAAGGGAAAAATGAAAATTCTTTCTGCAAAGGCGGATCAGAAAAAAGCCAGGGTGAATATCGCAATGCTCGGAACCGACCGTACCCTGGTAGTTCCCACAGAAAAGACCCTTGATGTTGCCGAAGCCGGGCAAAAAGGCAATATTTTGTCGGTTGAACGGATCAATACACCTGCTGATATTGTTCTGCTTCTGGATTCCTCGGGCTCCATGCGCGGGCAGATGAGATCTGCTTTAAACGCCACAAAACAATTTATCACAGGGTTGCCGCCCCATACCCGCATCCGGGTGGTGGACTTTGACACCCAGCCCAAACCCCTGAAAGGCGATACAAAAGAGGAGATGCTCAAGGGCCTGAAAAGTGTCAAGGCCAATGGGGCGACGGCATTATATGATTCGATCCTGCTGGGGCTTGACATGCTGAAAACAACAGACCGGCCCTCCCTTGTTGTGTTTACCGATGGGGTGGATGCAAACCACAATGATACAGGACCCGGCAGCAAGGCCACCCAGGATGAGGTCATTGAGGCTGTATCCTCTGCCGGTATCCCGATCTTTACCATCGGTTTCGGCGGAAACTCTGACGTCAACACCCTGTCCAGGGTGGCGGATATGTCAGGGGGTGAGTATTATGTGGCCCTGGATGAAAATAGTTTAAACCAGGTGTTTGAGCAGATCAACAGCAACCTTGGCAGCCAGTTTCAAATCACATATGAGCGGCCAAAGACTGCCGGGGCGTCAAACCGGCCGGTCATGAGTATCATGGTGGACAATTCAGGGTCCATGGATTCATGGCCCAGTGAGTGCGGCGGGTGCGACAAGCGAATGGAAAGAACCCGCCAGCTTTTGCGAAAATTTATTGAAAGGCTGCCAGGGGATTTTCTCATCCAGGTTGCAACTTTCAGCGGGGATGTCATCGTGGAGCAGGTATTGACCGATAAGAAAGAAACTGCCCTCCGGGCCATTGCCCAGATGGAAGGCAGGACCACAACCAATATTTTAGCCTCCATGATCGTCTCTTTAAAAACCCTTCAGTCGGTTCCCTCCACCCGACGGTATCTTGTTTATCTGGCCGATGCTGCCCTGGATGTCGATGATGAAGAAAAGCAGGCCTTTGAAGCAATTTTGGGGAAAATAAAAGATGCAAACATTTCAACTCTTTTCATCGGTGTGGTGGATGATGAAGAGGCAAAACCCTTTGAACATGCCGCCCAAAAAACTAATGGCAAATTCATTGTCAGCAAGGATTTTAAAAAATTATCCGCCACCTTTTCCCAATTATCCGAAGAAATTTTGGGAGCCCCAAAAGAGAGTGCTATTTCCCTTTTAAGGGTAAACATGACCCACAGGGCTGAGGATGGCGAAAATAAAATTTTTTCCGCCGCAAAAAAGGTGGCCTTTCCCTTAAAACAGATGTCCGATACCATTGCGGCCCCGGAAGAAGTTATTTTTAAACCGGGTGAGCCGTTGTTGCCCTATGATGATACCCTGTCCCGCCTTATCTCCGGCACCGATGTCATGATGAAGGATGTCAGGGTTGTCAAACGGCTTCCTTTGGACCTGACAGCCGGGAACCAGGCCACCTCCATCCATTTGAAAGAAGCCTTGTCCCTGTCCCGGTTCCGGGGTATTGATGCGCCGGATCACTTAAGATATTTTGCCCTGACCCTTGAATTTGAAAATATTTTGCCCAGTCAAAAAGTAGCCGTCTATCCGGATGGGGCCAATCATCCGGCTGCATGGGTATCCGGCGGAAGCAAACCACTGCGGTATGAACAGCGGGTTCCCACCTATCTTATCCCGGATATCCGGAAACATTTTTTCCTGCGCTGGAACAATAATCGATCCTACCCGGTATCTGAAGTTACTTGGCTGGCCGAAGAACCCTTAACCCTGCCTGGCGATGAAGCCCTTGCCATTGACGATAAAAAACCAATAAAAGGGACCCTTATGTTCATGGTGCCCTCGGGCCACTTGAAGCAGTGCTCACTCCACCTCTACGATACCAACTACGGTCATATTGATATTCCCATCTCAGGTATTTTAAAAACAGGCAAAAATGAAATTGAACAGCTTCCCCAGAAACAACCGACCCAGCTTTCCGATGCATTTTCTTTTTCCGTTACAGGGATTGAACAAAGAGAACAAATCGGCGAATCAATTACCAACGATGATACTTCCTTTGTCATCGTTGATGGAAACTTTTCATCAAATATGCAGGCCCACCTGGACCTTGACCCCAAACAGCGGTTCAAGCTTAAAGTACCCACAAATAGCGGGAACCTGTTTTTATCACTCCACCCGGCCACAACCCTTTTACCCCTTGGATTTTTCAGGCCAACCCTTGTGACACCCGGTGCAAAAAATCCGGTGCGGATGGTGTTTAATGTTCCCAAGCCATTGCTGGATGACCTGAAGAGGGCATCGGTGCTCATTGATATTTTTGGCGGCGGGGTTGAGGTGCCGTTATATGGTGAGGTTATAAAACCTGTACCCTTATCCGACCCTGATGCTCAAGGTCAGGATTTGACCGTCAAAATTATCAATTCCGGAATGGTGAGTAATGACGCAGATGTCAGGATAGGAGAAAACCTGATGGCCGTGGAAGTGGCCATCCAGGATATTAAAGATAACCGGCACACACAGGTTGGCGAACTTATTATTTTGAAAAATAAAAATTTTGATCCGGCCAAGGCAGCCGAGACGGAAAAAGAACTGGAACGCCTGCGAAGGGAGGCCGCCACCCTTCCTAATCGGGGCCTTGCCAACTTTGGCCAAAGTGCTTTAAAAGTGATTCCCGGTATGCTGCCTGCCCTTGCAAGTGAATATTATATTATTGGCGGCCTTGATGAAGAGAGCATCATTCCCGATGGCGAAATTCTCAGCGGGGTTCTCCTTTTTAACATACCCGAAGACACACAGCCCTCGGACTGGGAGATCTCTTCCCTTGTTATTCCGGGGCTTTCGGTTGAACCGGGCGTAACTCCTTATCTCAATAATGCTTTGTTTGCCAAAAGAATTGATATTGAAAATGAACTAACCTCCTCATTTCAAGAGCAGTTGGAAAACAAGCTGGCGCAGATTCTGGCACAACGAGAAGCTTCTGGATATGAAAAACAGGGAAGGGTGGTTTCA
>DAOWDR010000202.1 GCA_030638935.1 Desulfobacteraceae bacterium
GAAATTCGATAGAGACCGATTAACGCAAGTATCAGCCAGGCAAGACCAACCCCATACCGGTTAAAAAAATCGGAAACAGGGGCAAGATAGCTATCCTTCACCATTTTCCGGTTCACCCCTCCCGTTGCGATTGCAATTTTTGCAATGATGACGGCGACACTGATTCCTGAAGCAATCCTTAAAATTTCAACAAGCAAGCCGGCAAGATACCCATTATTAAACCAGGAGCCAAGGCTTTTTTTCAAACCAAGGGCCATATCCCCGCTTAAATGGAATGTCAGGACAAACCCTCCTGCAGCAAGCAGGAACAAGAATAAAGATCCCAGATAATCCTTTGATGTGTATATTTTTTCTTGGTTTTTTTTTAACACAGGCTCGGGCACAAGGATTGCCGTGATAACCCCCACCATCATGAATGCAGCCATGATGCAATAGGTGGTACGCCATGCTTGAAAATCATAGTTACCCTTTGCAGACCCAAACAATTCCGCTAAAAACAGGGCACCGGCCCCTGCAACCAGCATACCGATTCTATACCCGGCAATATAAGCAGATGCCATCAGGGCCTGGAGGTTGGTTTCTGCAGATTCTATCCTGTAGGCATCAATGACAATATCCTGGGTTGCCGAAGAAAAGCCAAGCATGACTGCGGCCATTGCCATTATTGTCAATGGATAACGGCCCGATGCAGGATCAGTGAACCCCATCCACAAAATGGCTACAATAATACCTGCCTGTGCAGCTAGTATCCAGCTTCTCCTCCGTCCCAAAATCTTTGTAAAGAAAGGGATGGGCATTCGATCCACCAGGGGTGCCCATACAAACTTGAATGAATATCCAAGGGCTGCCCAGCTGAAAAAAGTAACTGCTGATCGTTCAACCCCGGCCTCCCTGAGCCAGAGAGACAGGGATGAAAAAATCAATAGTATGGGCAGACCCGCAGAAAATCCGAAGAAAACCATGGTGACAACCCTTGGATGGAAAAAAGATCCAATTGATTCTTGCCAATTACGCATCATTTTTATTTTCCATGTTTAAAGGAGAAGAAAATTATCAGATTCTATTTTCCGGTTCAATTTTCATAGGGTGATTTCAAAATCACAGGAAACGGCAAAGCAATCAATTACCCGGGGATTGGTTGGCTGGGGATTATTTTTTAAAAATTGGTTACACTCGGTTACAATATCATCCATCTCATGGTCGGTTCTATCCTGGTTCAAGTGGATAAGGCCCAGTTTTTTGACCCTGGCCTTTGAGGCAAGATCCAGAACATCGGGGATGGAGGAGTGGCCCCAGCCGGTCTTGCAGGCATATTCATCTTTTGTGTACTCGGCATCATGGAACAAAAGATCGGCATCTTGGGAAAACTTGATATATTCTTCCTTCTTACGGCTCTGGGGATGTACAAACCCAAGTTCATTATCCGTTAAAAAAACAAAGCTTTTCCCCTCTTCTGTAAAGCTGTATCCCAGACTCCCTTCTGAATGGCTTGTGGGAATCGTATCAATGGTCAGGGAACCTATTTTGAAACTGCCGGTTAACGAGGCATCAAACCGGATATCGGCTTTGAGATCCTTGAGCCGGACCGGGAAAAAAGGGGGAGCCAGCAATTGGTTCAACACACCTTTGGTATCAAGATGAGCAAATTGTCGATCCTGGATAACCACCCTTGTTTTGCTATAAAGCAAGGGTTTAAAAAATGCTAACCCCTGAATATGATCCCAGTGGGTATGGGTTAAAAGCAGGGTATAGGCAGATTTATTTTGCGCAAGCAATGATTTGCCCAAACAGCGGATTCCTGTACCGGCGTCAACAATAACTATTTCCCCTGTTTTTGCTTGAATTTCGATGCAGGTAGTATCACCGCCATACTTGATATATTCCTTACCTGATACAGGTATTGACCCCCTGGAACCCCAACATTTAATAAACATGATTCTCCTGTATCATAACCAAAGATTAGAATCCACTTATAAACTGAAGCTTATAGCATCATATGAATCGACACAGAAATCAATATTTTTTTTGATTCATCTCAAATTTTTGGATTTGATTTGGGAATATTCCATGACCCCATAAACCCACTTCATTTTCTTTTTGTTAATAATTTTTTAAATAGACTGAAAATAGTTTGACAATATCAAACTTTTTACCATTCACATATTGACAACTGAGTTTATTTTGCTTAGGAAAACCAAGGATATAAATCCTAATCTATACCAAAAACGTTTATCTAAAAAGGAGATCGTATATATGGCACAGCTTATCGCAGATAGAAGAGATGTTGACTTTGTATTGCATGAACAGATTGGAATGGTTGACCATGAACTCTTTGAGGAATTTAATAAAAAAACCGTTGACCTGATTGTTTCCGAAGCAAGAAATCTGGCCATCAAAGAGATTTTACCCACTTTCAAAGACGGGGATGAAATAGGATGTAAGCTTGAAAATGGTAAAGTCACGGTACCGGATTCATTTAAGCGGGCATGGAAACTCTATTGCGAAGGAGAATGGCTGGCCATGTGTGATGATCCTTCCGTGGGGGGTCAGGGCATGCCCAAAACTATTGGTTGCGCTGCCCTTGAATACATGGTGGGTGCAAATTCTGCTTTTATGCTCTATTACGGCATGACCCACGGGGCAGCCAAACTGGTTGAAGCCTTTGGGGATGAGGACCAGAAAAACAGATATATGAAAAAAATGTTTGCAGGTGAGTGGGGCGGCACAATGCTCCTTACTGAATCCGAGGCAGGATCCGATGTGGGAGCCCTTACCACCACAGCCGTTAAAAAAGAGGACGGGACCTATGCCATCCAGGGATCCAAAATTTTCATCTCTGCCGGAGAACATGATCTGTGTGACAATATCATCCACCCGGTACTTGCCAGAATTGAAGGTGCTCCTGCCGGCACAAGGGGTATTTCCCTGTTCCTGGTCCCCAAACTTTTGGTAAACGATGACGGCAGCCTGGGTGAATTCAATAATGTTGTCTGCACAGGTCTGGAAGAAAAAATGGGTATCCACGGCAATGCAACGGCTTCCCTCTCCCTGGGAGAAAAAGGCGAAAGTATCGGCACCCTTCTCGGAGAAGAGAATAAAGGCATGCCTGAAATGTTCAAAATGATGAATGAGGCCCGGGCCTTTGTGGGCATGCAGGGATTTGCA
>DAOWDR010000537.1 GCA_030638935.1 Desulfobacteraceae bacterium
AAGATGCTGGCAGCGGGTAAAAAGCCCATCACCACTTTGGTTGAGGGGGATCTGTTGTGGGTTCCTGTCAGACCCAAAGAGTCCATTGTGGCCATTGAACAACCGGAACAGACCAGGGCAGGCAAGCGGCTTGGGGGAAATCTGGATGATCAGGTCCAACAGTTTAAAGCCTTTCTACGGAAAAAGGATCTCTTATGAAACCCATACTTATTATTGCCGAAGTGATGGGCGAATGTGTCCGGCCGGTGACATGGGAACTTATCGCCGCAGCCCGGATGATACAAAACTTGATTGAAAAAGAAGGCGGGGTCAATAAAAAAAAATTTCCCGGGATTCAGGTGATTGTCCCGGCACAAAATCCCATGCCCCTGGCCAAAAAAATTTCATCCCATGGTGGTATAGATGTGCTGGCCCTGGAGATACCAACTCCTGCCGCTTATACCAGCGAGGCTTATAAAAACTGGCTGAGTCCGGAGATCAGTGAGTTGGCCCCTTCCCATATCCTGGTGGCCCACACTTCCCAGGGCAGGGATTTCGCTCCGGGGCTGGCAGTTCGTTTGAAGGCTGTTTCCATATCCGGGGTCAACAGGATAGTCTCAGATGGTGACGGGCTTTTGTATTCCCGGCCGGTTTTAAACAATACACGGAATATGGTGCTTCGACCGGAATCAGGTCTTCCCGTGGTTTTGACCTTGATGGCTGGCAGTTTTTCTCCCCAAACCTACGAGGCGAAAGATCCCGGTTTAATTATCACAAAAAAAATATCCCCTAAACCAGGATTGCCGGTCCAAATGGTCCATGAAAAAATTTTGAAGCAGGAAACTAACAACCAGGCTTTGAAGATGGCCCAGACCATTGTGGCTGCAGGACGGGGTATTGGAGAAAAGTCCAACCTTGAGGCTGTCCTAAGGTTTGCCAAATGTTTTTCTTCCTCGGCCGTGGGGGCTTCCCGGCCCCTGGTGGACATGGGTTGGATCGGGTATGATCAACAGGTGGGTATAACAGGTGCAAGTGTTGCTCCAATGCTTTATCTTGCCTGTGGAATTTCCGGATCATCCCAGCATTTGGCAGGTATGAAGGAGTCTGATTGGGTGGTCAGCATAAACAAGAACCCCGACGCCCCCATCTGTCGCCATGCGGATTTGTGCATCACGGCAGGTGTCATGGAATTTATAAGGACCTTTCTGGAAAATGACTGATTAAAAAAACGAACATTCGTTCGTTTTTTGTCTTGACTTCTTTAAATTTTCCTGTCTAATATAATCCATACTGAACCTATTCAAAGGAGAGAACATTGGATTTTCAAGTGTCAGATAAGATTCAAACCATTGTTTCAATGATCCACGAATTTGTGGATAAAGAACTCATCCCCCTGGAACCTGCATTCATGGTAAAAGATTTCAAAGATCTTTTGCCGGTACTCAGGGAAAAACAAGCCATGGTAAAGAAAATGGAACTATGGGCACCCAATTTTCCTGTGGAATGCGGGGGCATGGGGCTATCCCTGGTGGAGCACGGTCTGGTTTCCGAAGCCCTGGGAAAATCTCCCCTGGGCCATTATGTGTTCTGGTGTCAGGCCCCGGATGCCGGCAATGTTGAGATTCTTCATGCCTATGGAACCCAGGCCCAGAAAGAGCGTTTTCTTAATCCCCTGGTACAGGGGAGTATCCGGTCCTGCTTTGCCATGACCGAGGTGGACATGCCCGGATCAAATCCCGTGATGCTGGAAACAACAGCCAAAAGGGATGGGGACGATTACGTGATTAACGGCCATAAATGGTATACCACGGCCGCAGATGGCGCTGAATTTGCAATTGTCATGGCCGTCACCAACCCGGAAGCTCATATCTATTTGCAGGCCAGCATGATTATTGTTCCCACGGATACAAAGGGATTTAACCTGGTCCGGAATATACCTGTCATGGGGCATGCCGGCAGCGATTATTCCAGTCATTCAGAAATTCTTTTTGAATCCTGCAGGGTGCCCCAAAAAAATCTTCTGGGTGCAGAAGGCCAGGGCTTTGTCATGGCCCAGGACCGACTGGGTCCGGGAAGGATTCACCATTGCATGCGGTGGCTTGGTATTTGCCAGAGGGCCTTGGATCTAATGTGTCAGAGGGCTAATACCAGGGTGATTTCCCCCTCGGGCAAGACCCTTGGCACCCGGCAGACCATCCAGAACTGGATTGCCGAATCAGCAGCACAGCTTGCCGCCGCCCGCCTGCTTACCCTGAATTCTGCCTGGCAGATTGATAAAAACGGGGCGTCCCAGGCCCGTGACAGTATTTCCATGATTAAGTTTGTGGTGGCCAATACCATGAACCAGATTGTGGACCGGGCCCTCCAGGTCCACGGCGGTCTTGGCATGACCGATGATACGATTCTGGCCTGGTTTTTCCGCCATGAACGGGCTGCCAGGATTTACGACGGGGCAGATGAGGTTCACAAGACCTCCCTGGCCAAACGGATTTTAAAAACCTATCTTTAAATAAAAATTGTATAGAATAGGATTGGCTAACATCAGATTGGCGGTCATCAAGGCCGTTGTCAGGACCACATGGATTAGATGGACTACAAGAAATTTAAAAAACTATGTGCAGCCTCGGGCAGTGATATCTCCCGGGCTGTTTTTCTTAAGAATCAGGGTGTCATGCGCATTAAAAAAGAAAAAACCGCCGTGCCCAACCTGAAGAAGATTTTTGAGGCAGTCTTCAGTATTAGCTATAATAAAGGATACCAGGCCATGAGCATGCGGGATTTAAGCCTTAAAACCGGCATGAGTCTGGGAGCTCTTTATGCCTATTTTCCTGGTAAGGATGAGCTTTTGGCCATAATGCAGACCCAGGCCCGGGCCATGGTCAAGGGGACCCTTGAAGAATTTTCCAGCGTCCACAAAGATCCTCTGGCTAAACTGCGTGCCGTGGTCAAGGCCCATATTTTTTTGTCGGAATTGTTCAGGCCCTGGTTTTATTTCACATTTATGGAGGCCAGAAATCTCACAACTGAAGGGTTTGATGCTGTCAAATCCATTGAGGAACATACCCAGAAAATTTTAAGTGACATCCTGGTTCAAGGAGAGGCAATTGGCGTGTTCAAGCCGGGAAATCATGACCTGACTGCCTGCATGATCAAGGCCATGCAGCAGGAATGGTACTTAAAACGGTGGAAGTACACCAAACAGAAAATATCCGTGGACCAGTTCACCGACCATGTGCTGGATATGGTGGAAGGCTTTTGCCTGGCAGTATAAGGTAAAAAATCATGGGTTTCGTTTAATACTAATATGTTTAATATTAATTTGTTTGAATGAGGAAATTTCCATGCAGATAACAGACACAGCAACCATTGTCAGGCCCGGAGAAGAGATTGATGCCCATGGGGTTAAAACATTTTTAAAAGACCATATCAATGATCTTGAGGGCGACATAATAATTCGCCAGTTTCCCAGCGGGTTTTCCAACCTCACCTACCTGATTACTGCCGGGGATCGGCAAATGGTTCTTAGGCGTCCCCCCATTGGGGCCAATGTCACAGCAGGCCATGATATGGGGCGGGAATATCGTGTACTGTCTGCCCTGCATCCGGTTTTTCCCCGATGCCCCCGCCCTTTGGCATTTTCAGAGGATGAAAGTCTGATTGGGGCACCTTTTTTTGTCATGGAAAAAATGTCCGGGATCATTCTTCGAAAAGATTTGCCACCAGGCCTTTCTTTTTCACCGGACCAGGCAA
>DAOWDR010000102.1 GCA_030638935.1 Desulfobacteraceae bacterium
CCTATATTCTTGTCTTCCTCATGTACAAAGCCAAAACAAAAATCGGGAGAGTCATTGATTATCTGTTGATCCTGCTTACCGTGGCATCTATCGGGTATTGGATTTTCATGTTTGAAACCATCAATTACAGGACCGGGGCAGAAACCAATACAGACATGGTTTTTGCCATCATCGGCGTTCTTATTGGTATTGAACTGGCAAGAAGGGTGGTGGGAAGCGTATTTGTGATCCTGGGCACCGTCATGCTGACCTATGGTGTTTACGGATACCTGGCGCCGGATCTGGTCTCCCATGCAGGCGCCCCCTTTACAGAGCTGTGCGTCAGTATTTTTTATAAAAGCGATGGTGTGTTTGGCATCATGGCCAATGTTCTTGCCACCTATGTGATTCTTTTTGTGTTGTTTGGCGCATTTTTGGAAAAATGCGGGGCCCAGAGATTTTTTATCGACTGGCCCCTGGCTGCTGTGGGTCATAAAATCGGGGGACCTGGAAAGGTGTCTGTTATTGCCTCCGGTCTGTTTGGGTCCATTTCAGGGTCTGCCATTGCCAATACCGTATCAACAGGTATGTTCACCATTCCCATGATGAAAAAAGCAGGATTCAGACCCCATATTGCCGGCGGTATAGAGCCTGCGGCCTCCATTGGCGGTATGTTCATGCCCCCCATCATGGGAGCAGGCGGATTTATCATGGCGGAACTGACAGGGGTTCCCTATTCAACCATCATGCTTGTGGCCATTTTCCCGGCGCTAATGTATTTTTTTTCGGTTTTCTGTATGGTCCATTATGAAGCCAAAATGTACAATATTGTAGGGGATAAGTCTGAATTTTCCGCCATGGAAATTTTTAAGAAACAATGGTTTTATGCCCTTCCACTGGTCATTATTACTATTTTCATGCTTTATGGATTTTCTCCTGGTTACTCGGCCATCCTTGGACTTCTCTCCTGTATCGTCATCTCCTGGGTGAGAAAAGATACAAGGATCGGACCGAAAAGATTTATCGAAGCATCCAGAGCAGGTACTGAAAACAGCTTAAAAATAGGTGCCACGGTTGGGGTCATCGGGATCATCATCGGGGTGCTGACCTTTTCCGGCCTGGTGCTGACCTTTGCCGACATCATGATAGAACTTGCCGGCGGGTCCCTGCTGTTAACCATTTTTTTGATTGCATTGGCCTCCCTGATCCTCGGAATGGGTGTTCCGGTTACGGCCGCCTATTTGATTACCGCTGTTGTGGCCGTACCAGCCCTGACACATCTGGGAGTCAATGAAATAGCCGCCCACATGATCGTGTACTGGTTGTCCCAGGATTCAAATATAACGCCGCCTGTATGTATTGCTGCCTTTGCAGGGGCCACCATTGCCAAGGCCAATATGTGGCGTACAGCTTTTTCTGCCTTTAAGTTTGCCAAGTTCCTCTACCTGGGCCCCATTTTATTTGGATATGTCCCTGGATTTTCTCTTAACGGGAGTTCCATGGATATTGTAAAGGCCTTTATAGCCATCTTTTTCGGAACCTGGGCCTATTCCTGGTTCTTAAGCGGTATCTGGGTCAAGTACCTGAAAAATATGTTTTCAAAAAAAGAAGCATCCTAGAATTTTTTTTGCCGCCTTTGCCCATTTGGGCTGTAAAGAAAATTGATCACCCCTGGCATCCTATCCTCGCCAGGGGTGATTTTTTTTTGGTCATTACAATATATTTTAAGAATTAGTTGCGTAATCAACGTTTTTATACCATATTGTCTGGAAACTAATTAATATCCTAGGATAATCATGGATCGCTAATATTTATTCCTGATCATCCGACGGGAATATAAACCTTAAAAAATGAAATTTAATATATGGATAAATATGATCGCGTCATTGACTCTTCCATTGGATATCTGGTGGGCAGAACCTCAAGGGCCATTATTAAGCGGCTGACAAAAAAATTTGCAGATGCGGGATTTGATATCAGCTATGAACAATGGAGTATTCTCATTCATTTGTACCGTAAGGACGGCCAGACCCAGCAGGAACTTTCAAATATTGCCGTCAAGGACAAGGCTGCCATTACACGACTTCTAAATGTTCTTGAAAAAAAGAATATTGTGTTAAGGATACCGGACCGGACGGACAAAAGGAGTAAGCTTGTCTATCTGACCAATAAGGCCAAGGAGTTCCAGGAGGACCTTATGGCCCTGGTGGAGGAGATGCTCCGTGAGGCGGATCAGGGAATTTCCTTTGAGGAAATGGAACAATGCAGAACCACCCTGAACAAGATTTTTATAAATTTTGAAAGGCTCGACAATTAAAATATTATAATTCCACCAATTTATTTTGAATGGCATACCGGGATAATTCTGTATTATTTCGGAGGTTTAGTTTTTTCAAAATCCTGGCCCGGTAGGTGTCAACGGTCTTTACACTGATATTGTAGGAGGTGGCAATTTCCCGGTTGGTATTTCCCATGGCAAGTTTTCTCAAAACCTGGAGTTCCCGCATGGATAAGGATTCTGTAAGGCTTTGATTCTTATTTCCCCGGATCACTCTCAAGGCCAGTGCCTCACTTGCTTTCTCCGTGAGATACCGGCCGCCTGCATTTATTCTTTTGACTGCCGCCACCAATTGTTCCGGTGCGGATTGTTTGGTAACATACCCCATGGCCCCGGCCTCAATGGCCCGGATAACATACTGCTCCTCATCATGCATGGTCAGAATGAGTACGGGAATATCCGGGCAGTAACTATTCATTCGTGTCACAACTTCAAGGCCGTCCATTCCGGGCATGGAGATGTCAATTACGGCCACATCCGGCTTTTTTGCCATGGCCTCGTCAAAGGCGGTTTCCCCGTCGGAAGCTTCGGCAATTACCTTTATTTCATTACTGTCTTCAAGCACTCTTCTTAAGCCTTCTCTGACAATGCTATGGTCGTCTGCAAGCAGCACCTTGATCATGGTTATCATTTTTCCTTTATTTTACAGCAGATTTTTGTTCCCTGGTCCATGGAAGTTACAATGGTCAGTGTTCCTCCGGCCAGATTTGCCCTTTCCTTCATGCCTTCAAGCCCAAACCCGTTTCGGTCTGTGGCATTGGAATCAAATCCGCATCCGTCATCTTCAATGGTGAGCACTATGCCATCCTCATCCATTCTCAATTCAACCAGGATGGCAGTGGCATTGGAATGCCTCAGTGAGTTGGTAACGGCTTCCTGTCCGATCCTGTACAGGGCTGTGGCAAGGGTTTTATCAATTTCCGGGAGATCATCGTGCCTGAAGATGCAGGAAATGTTGGATCTTTTCTCAAAATCAGACACCAGGGATTCCAGGGCATCGGTAAGGCCTAGGTCATCCAGAACCCGTGGCCTCAGGCGGTAGGCCATATCCCTGACATCCTCAATGGTATCGTCAATAAGTGTACTCATTCTTTCGGCCCGCTCCCAGACTTTGGCATCAATTTTCATTAAATATTTTTCAATCCAGACCGCATCAATGCGCAGGGCTGTTAACACCTGGCCCAGGTGGTCGTGGAGTTCCCTTGCCATCAGTTCTTTTTCCCTTTCCTGGGAAGCAATGATGTTTTTGGACAAATTTTTCAGATTGGTCTGGGCCTTTTCAAGCTGGGCAGTCCGTTTTTTGACCTGACCTTCCAGGTCCATGGAATATTGTGACAGCTTTTCCTTTGCAATCTGCAGGTCTTTTTGGGTAAGGTTTTTTTCTGTGACATCAACGCTGACAGCAAGGGAGCGGATAATTTGTCCCTCTTCATTTCTGACCCCGTAACAGGAAAGCATAATATCCATTCTTTCATTGTTTTTTTTGATATAGGTGTAGGGGACATCCTTGCAGAAACCGGTGCTGAAAAAGCGTGGAAAAATATCATTGAGGGCAAATTCTCTTGATTCCTTTGTGAAAAACCGGGTGAGTTGTTCTCCTATGACTTCATCCCGGGCAAATCCCATGATCTCCACCCAATGATCAGACACATGTATGATCCTGCCTTCCGTATCAATGGAGTGGAGCATGATCGGGGTTTTATGGTAGATGTGACGGTATCGTTCTTCGCTTAGACGTAATTTTTTTTCGGCCTGTTTTCTTCTCGTGAGTTCCTGGTCTGCCAGTTGGTAAAGGATAAAGACAAGGAGGCCTGCCAGAATTAAAATAAAGACCACCACAGGGCCGATGACCCTGATAAAGGGTTCTGTTACCTGCTTTGCAATTTCTTTTTGATTTCTAAGGGATATAATCTGCCAGCCTGGATAATGGGATACATCCAAACCTGAAAACAGGTATTCTGCACCCTGGCTGTCCTTGACATACCCGGCATCATTTTTTTGGAATCCTGCCCAACCCCAGGGACCGTTGCCAAACTGTCGGGAATCTATAATGGTATTTAATTTTTCCTCATCCAGTTCCCATAGGAGCTTGAACCGTAAACCAGGTTTATTTGACATAAAAATCAGTCCGTTTGGGTCTACGAACAAAAGGATATCTTCAGTTTTTGAAAACAGGGAGGCTTCTAAAAATTCCACCGAGGATTTGATGACAGCCACCCCAAGTATGGTCGTCCCCCCCTTGTCATATACCGGATGGCTGTAATATACCCCCCGTTTTTGGGATGTTGTGCCCAGGGCCAGGTAGGTGGAAGGCCTTCTCTTGACGGCATCCATATAATAGGGCCTGAAGGAAAAATCTTTTCCCACAAAACTGTCATGGGCATTTCTATTGCTGGAACATAAGGTGACCCCATTTTTATCCAGGAGATAACTGACATCCAGGTCCAGGGACCGGGTAAAATGGTCCAGAATCTGGTTGGCCTGGAAAATAGTTTCCAGATTGGTGGTTTCAAGGGCAGACCGTAATTCCCGGATACCGGCAAGGGTTTTTACCGGTTTGATATGTTCTGAAAGATGGGTGGACAATTGCCTTGTAAGCAGTGTTAGTCGGGTATAGGCATCGGATTCTGTTTTCTGGAATGCAGCTTCCCGA